>CANOGI010000044.1 GCA_947565475.1 uncultured Eubacteriaceae bacterium | reverse complement strand
ACACCCCCGTATTTAACTCTTTCTTTGAAATATTAAATTAAATTATTTTAAAATGAGCGAGGTGATAAATTCGCCGCTTCTATTACGCTCTCATAAAACCAATCGGTTGGTTTTATATCATTAAAGGCATTTGACACAGGCTCTCCCGATGATGATGAGGTTCTTCCAAGAACAGCGTTTAAAAATACGGTTGTCTCTGCCCTTGTAATATTAGCATTAGGTCTAAAAGTTCCGTCGGCGTAACCTTTTATAAAACCAAAGGAGTTTATAGCCGATATAGCGTTTGAGGCCCACATTCCCGCTGTGTCGCTGAAATAATTCGTGTAACGGTCGTTTATATTCAACGCTTTAGCTACCAAAGCCACAAGTTCCGCTCTTGTGATATTAGCGTTAGGCTTAAAAGTTCCATCAGAATAACCGTCTATAATTCCTTGTTCTGAAAGAAAGCTTACATAATTTCCGTACCAATCGGAAAAATTTACGTCGCTGAATTTTGACGTATAATTTTTGTCCTCCATTTTAGTTACGAGAATTTTTGACAGTATAACGGATGCTTCGGCTCTTGTAAGGTAATTTGACGGTCTGAAAGACCCATCGTTATATCCTTGAATATACGCTATTTTATCTTTTGTGTTAAATACGGAGCTTACGTCAATTTTATTTGACGTATTGTCATTTGATGTATTGTTATTTTTGTCTGATGATTTGTTTTTTGAGTTATCGGATACCGCTTTATCATTGTCAGGATCGGTGTTTTCGTTATCGTAAAATCTTTTTTTTGTTTTTTCCTCGTCGATTTTCTCAAATTCGGCGTGAATTCTATGACTTTCAGTTACACTTGTAAAAGTATATTTTCTTTTGGTTTCCCCTCCGTCATATTTTTCACCGTCTACTATTATTTCTGAGATTCTATAACCAGGATCAGCTTTAATTGTATACGTTATATTTTCGTATTCGTAAAGCTCACTTCTTCCCTCAGGTGTGATACTTCCGCCATCAGAGGCTGACGACCTTATCGTGTATTTTATTGTCGGTGTGGGGGAGGAGCTGAAAGGTTTTTTCACGTTAAGTTCCATATCAAACTCAAAAGGCTGATAATTTTTATCATTTGGTGTGAAGATAACTGGCACAGTATAATTTCCATACTCGGGGAATATAGTAGTTTCGTCTTTCCACCAAAGTGTTCCTTTAATTTCTTCCTCAACCCCCTCTTCATTAATTATAACAAATTTTCCGCCGAAAACACTTGAGTATTTTAATGCCTTGTTTTTAGCCACCCAGGAAGTAGTCGGCATTTTCTTTATTTGAATAGGTGAGCCTGAAATGTCAAAAGAGATTTTCACCGTTGTTTTTGAGCCGGAGTTTTTATCTGTTATGACAATATTTATCTCAAAATTCCCAGCTTCCTCAAAATTTCCGGAGATTGTTCCGTTGTCCTCAAGGATTAAACCCTTTGGAAGAGTTTCATTTTCACCAAGGGAAAATGTGTATTCGCCTGTTCCGTTTTCAACAATGATTGAGTTTTCGGAAATCGTTTCCCCTAACGAGCCTTCTATAATTTGTTCTTTCGCTGTGATCTCATTAGCTGTCCATAAGGCGTAAACGGTGAATCCGTTTTCGGTCATGACGTCGTTTTCTGAAAGGTTTGATAAATCCTGTTTTCCCCAACCGGAGAAAGTGTAACCGTCTTTTTGAGGTTTGTCGGCAGTCAAATAATCTGAGATTTTAGCGTTTAAAGGAACGTTTACAGGTGATATTTTCTCATTTGTGCCCGTGCTGAAGTTTAAAATTCCATGTGTGTTTTCCCATTTGGCGTACAAGGTCTTATTACCGGAGTCTTCTGAGGAGATACCAGTAACTGGGAGCGCAAAATCGGCATCGTAATACCATCCCTTGAAATTGGCGTAATCTTTAGTAGGAGCTGAAAATCCAGACACACCGGTTTTGTAAATATAGTTATAAGGGTTAGACGGAGAATTTATCCCGCCGTTTAACTCATAATTTATGGAATACTCATAGTCCCAGTCTATTCCAAGGTATACAGTGGCGTTAGTTATTTCTTTTGTTTCGGAATTTACACCTGAGACAGTTAAGCTCATTGAGTTAAAATATAAGTTTATGGGGCTTGATTTATCTATGGCGTGATATGACGAGTCAGACGCGAAAAATCCATAATTTTTTAATACAGCGTTAGACTTGCCTGTTGGCGAGTCAGGAAAAACAGACGCGAAAGTTAATCCGTTTCTGATACTCTCAATATTTGTCGATTGCATTTTTAATTCCGATTGTTTCACGCCTCCGTTAGCGGCGAAGTTTATTATACAGTTATTTGAGAAAGCATAGTCCTCATTATTGTAAATAAATCCAAAAGCTGTTTTTGTAAATAATGAAGACAACAATGAGATAATCAATATAATGCTTAATATCGGCAGTTTTGTTTTCTTAGTCATAATTATCCCTC
Organism: uncultured Eubacteriaceae bacterium; assembly: GCA_947565475.1. GTDB lineage: Bacteria > Bacillota > Clostridia > Lachnospirales > CAG-274 > MGBC114079. The sequence goes on along the minus strand of CANOGI010000044.1, from coordinate 9,310 downwards.
CTTAAAAATTTATTTTGGTTTGATGGGTTAAATAATTTTAACAAATTATAAATATGAATATTTTATTGAATTTGTGAATTTTTTGTAAAAATTTTATTAATTAACCCCTCATAACTATGTATTTACTATTAAATTTTACCATACCACAAGTCAAATTTCAATAAAGATAGTCAGTTTTAATTTTTTTTTAATATATTCGCAATAAAAGAAATATTACTGAAATAATAGACAAGTTTTAAATATTTTTAATTTTTCGGTAATTCGCGAGATTTTTAGTGAGGAGGAAAAAATTCCTTGACACATTAAGGAAACACCGACAAATTAAAAATAAAAATAATTTTAGCGGGAGCGGGCTAATAGTCAGTGCTTTTGCTGCGCAAAAGTCAGCTAAAAGCCGCCCGCACATCTTTGCGGCACCTATTTAGAGGAAGTGTGGGATTTTTAATCCCACTTAAACGAAAACGCTTTTTAGTTAGTAGCGTATTTTTTCGTAAAATTATTTTTATTTCCTCTTTGTGCGGTGCTTTCTTAAATTTATTAGGGAGTATTTGGTTACTCTCTTATTATTTCGCTATAATTTATTAAAAAAATGTCTTGAAAAAAAACGTGAAATTGTTTATTATATATAAGTATGGAATTATAAAGAATAATTTTATTAATTTTTAATAATTTAATTTATTTTGTTTGAAGGAAGAGTCAAAATGGTTGATAAAAATATGCCTAAAATGTATAGAAGGCGATTTATACCCGACGAAAAGGTATTTTTGAAAGATGATGTGATTGTTGAGATAAACGATGATGTGATAATCACAAAATGGGAAGTTCTGAAAAAAAGAAAGGATTTTTCTCACGGTGTTTCTTGTTACTTTTTGAGGGAAAATATAAAAGTCAGCAAGTTTATTGACGATAATGAAAATATTTTATATTGGTACTGCGATATAATAGATTGGGAATATAACGAAGAGGGTAACTCTTATGTATTTAATGACCTTCTTATTGACATTATCGTATATGAAAATGGTTTTGTTAAAGTTGTCGACATAGGGGAGATTTCCACAGCCCTTGAAAAGGGGCTTATTGACGGCGAGCTCGCGAAAAAAGCCCTTAATACGGCGGATGCTTTACTTAATGTTATTTATGGCGGTAAATTTGATTTATATAAAAAATATATCTCAGATATTTAAGGAGCTTTTATTATGGCTGATATTGAGAATAAAAAAACCGGCAAAACAGCGGGCAAACCTAAAAATTTACATTCGGGCCACAGAGAAAGAGTCAGAAAACGATTTATAAAAGAAGGTTCTTTTGATAATTTTGAATATCACCAAATACTTGAGTTTATATTATTTTATTCTATAAAGCAACAGGACACAAACGAGCTCGCTCACAAAATGCTTAACGAATACGGCTCGTTTCACGCTCTTATGGACGCAAGCCCTGAGGATATTATGAAAAGATGCAAGGTGTCAGAGGTTACGGCGGTTTTGATTACAATGTTTCCACCCATTATTAAAAAATATTTACAAAGCAAATGGACAAGAAATGAAATTATTGATTCCCCAAAACTCGCCTATAAATATTTTGAGTCACTTCTTATGGGAAGAGGAACCGAGAGTTTTTATATGCTTTGCCTTGACTCCAACAAACGGCTTATAAGGGACATAAACGTAAGCGACGGGAATGTGAGACAGTCCTACGTATATGTGGACAAGCTTGTTGAACAGGCGCTTTTGTATCAAGCTTCTTTTGTGATAATTGGACACAATCACCCCGCGGGGACAGGAAAACCTTCCGCACCTGACGTTTCTGCCACAAATTCGGTAAAAGCCGCTCTTGAGATGGTCGGTATAGTTTTACTTGACCATATTATTGTATATGACGACAAATATTTCAGTTTCGCTGAAAAGGAATTATGTAATTTGAAATACTACTAAAATATCAGATTGTTAAAGGTGCCAATTTATAATAATCTTTAATTTTTTAACCGGCAGAGGAAGTCAACTGCTTTTTAAGCGGGGAACTTACTCTTGTATTAAGGGGGAGCGCAAGCCGGGCCGCAAGGGCGACCAGCCTCACTTTGAATACAAAGGCGAATACTTTCGCCGCCGGTTACGAGAATTTTTGTTATACAAAAATTCGAGTGGTCTTGACATGAAAGAGTTGCCGATTTTCTTGGCACACTGATATATTTATTATTTTTTGGAGGTTTTTAAATATGGAAAAAAGTATGGATAAAGTAGTGGCTCTCGCTAAAGCGAGAGGTTTTGTTTACCCAGGTTCTGAAATTTACGGCGGACTCGCTAATACATGGGATTACGGACCTTTGGGAGTTGAGCTTAAAAATAACGTGAAAAAGGCGTGGTGGAAGAAGTTCGTTCAGGAAAGTCCTTATAATACGGGTGTTGACTGCGCTATTTTAATGAATCCCCAGGTTTGGGTCGCTTCTGGACATGTGGGAGGATTTAACGACCCGCTTATGGACTGTAAGCAATGCCACGAGCGTTTTAGAGCCGATAAGATAATAGAGGATTATTTAAAAGAGAAAAATATCGATGAGACGCCCGATGGGTGGTCAAACGAGAAAATGAAAAATTATATTGATGAAAACAAAATTCCTTGTCCAAGCTGCGGAAGCACTGATTTTACAGACATAAGACAGTTTAACCTTATGTTCAAAACTCACGCCGGCGTTACGGAAGACAGTAAAAACGTCGTTTATCTTCGTCCGGAAACGGCTCAGGGGATTTTTGTGAATTTTAAAAATGTTCAGAGGACAAGCCGTAAAAAAATTCCTTTCGGAATATGTCAGGTGGGCAAATCTTTTAGAAACGAGATTACGCCGGGTAATTTTACATTTAGAACAAGAGAATTTGAGCAAATGGAACTTGAGTTTTTCTGTAAACCCGGAACGGAAATAGAGTGGTTTGACTACTGGAAAAAATATTGTGTTGATTTCCTTAAAAGTCTTAATATTAAAGAAGAAAATATTGTTATGATAGACCACGAAAAAGAGGAGCTTGCCCATTACAGCAACGCTACTACGGATATTGAGTATATGTTTCCTTTTGGAAAAGGTGAGCTTTGGGGAATCGCCTCAAGAACAGATTATGACCTTAAAAAGCATTCGGAACACTCGGGAGAGGCCCTTGATTATTTTGACCAGGCCACGGGAGAGAAATATATTCCTTATTGCGTAGAGCCTTCTTTGGGGGCGGACAGGGTTACTCTCGCTTTTCTTTGCGAGGCATATGACGAGGAGGAACTTGAGGGCGGAGATATAAGAACCGTTCTGCGTTTTCATCCGGCTCTCGCCCCAGTTAAGGCGGCTGTGCTTCCTCTTTCAAAAAAGCTTACGGATGACGCTATGAAAATTTATGAGGAGCTCTCAAAATATTTTTACTGTGACTTTGACGACGCCTCAAGTATTGGAAAAAGGTACAGACGTCAAGATGAGATAGGTACGCCTTTCTGTATTACTTATGATTTTGACTCTAAAGACGATAACGCCGTTACTGTTCGTGATAGGGACAGTATGGAACAGGAAAGGGTAAAAATATCTGAGCTTAAAGATTATTTATCGGCGAGAGTTGAGTTTTAAAAAAAGTATCGCGGCGGAGGGTTTAGGCCGAAACGCCGAAAAAATATATTTATAAATAAATGGAGGTAAAAAAATGAAAATAGCTTTAATTAATGAAAACAGTCAGGCGGGGAAAAACGAGCTTGTTTATAACACTTTAAAAGATGTTGTGGAGCCTATGGGTCATAAGGTTTATAATTATGGAATGTACTCAGCAGATGACGAAGTTCAGCTTACTTATGTTAAAGCGGGGCTTCTTACCGCTATTTTGATAAACTCGGGAGCCGCTGATTTTGTTGTTACAGGCTGCGGTACCGGAGAGGGCGCTATGCTTGCCTGCAACTCTTTCCCTAAAGTGTTATGCGGGCTTATTATCGATCCGTCAGACGCTTATATGTTTGGGCAGATTAACAATGGAAACGCTATAGCTATGCCTTTCGCCAAAGGTTTTGGCTGGGGAGCAGAGCTTAATCTTCAGTATATTTTTAAAAATCTTTTCGAGGGAGAAAGAGGGCTTGGATATCCGAGAGAAAGAGCTGTTCCTGAACAGGCAAATAAAAAAATTCTTGATGAGATTAAAGAAATTACCTATACGGATATTATGACTATTCTTAAAAATATTGACCAGAAGTTCCTTAAAGAAACCATAAGCGGAGCTAAATTTTCAGAGTATTTCTTTGATAATTGCGAAAATGATGAAATTGCAGGATACATTAAGGAAGTTTTAAAGTAAGAATAACTTGGGGAAATTATTAAAAGTTTAATATTTAAAGCGTGAAATAAATGACAGAGTTTATTAAATCTCTGTCATTTGTTTTACATTGAGAGTGCTATACCAAAAATATAAGAGGCTATTATAGCAAAAGCTAATATTATTGATACTGGCGTGTTTTTTCTGAATTTAAGTATCATAAGAGATAAAATTGACGACACTATCGCGAATATTATTAACATGATTGAGCCTGTGTTCGCTTTCGTGATTTCTGTAAAACCGGTCTCACTTTCATAAACGTTATATATACTGCCGTTTCTATAAAGAAGGTCTCCTAAACAAAGCACCGTGAAATTGAAAAGGTTGCTGCCTGTTATATTTCCTATGGAAGCGTTGAAATTTTTAAGCCGAACAAGGTTTATTGACGAGGTAAGTTCTGGTAAAGATGTGGCTATTCCTAAAAATACCGCTCCGGCGACTGTTTTACCTAAAGAGAGTTTTTCAGATAAAGAATCTGTCGCTTGTGTCAACAATATACTTATTATTATAAGAATAACGGAGAACAGTATAAAGCGTGTGACAATTTCTTTTATTGTCAAATTGACGGTGTCTTTTTTATCGTTTGAGGAGATGTCGTCATTTTTTACTGTTTTAATATTTATAATATAGAGAGTTATTAAGAGTATTGATATGATATTTACTTTTGTTATTATAATTGGAATCGCGTAATTTTGTGGAATATATATTCCGATTAGGGATAGTATAAACATTATTATTGTAAATATTAGTGTCTTGTTATGGGCTTCTGAGATTTTAGCATCTCTAAAGTTTTTTAGGGAGATTAACACGCAAATCCCTATTATTGTGAAATTAAATATATTGCTTCCGTATACGTTTCCCTGCACAAGTTCCGCCTGAGAGAGTATAACTACGGCCGTAACGCTTGTGAAAAGCTCGGGCAGGGAGGTTACGGCGGCGAGTATCACCCCGCCTATAAAAGCTCCTGAGAGATTCGTTTTCTTATCGAGGGCGTCAACGTATTTTGAAAGGTAAATTGAAGCTATTACGACTATTGCCGCCAAGCTTATGTAAAGCGTGAGTAAAAGCGGCAAATTATCAATATTTGAAAAGAAATTAAAATTCATAGTCAAATCCTCCTGTTTATTTTATTATTTTTTTCTTGTGAGGTTTTTATTCTTAATTTTGATAAAAATGTAATAGAGTTTTAATTTTAAAATAATGTGAGGTCGATGAGAATAATAGTGAAACGTAGTTTCGAGTTTTAAAATTTTTGGGTCAAGAGTGCGGCGGAAAGAAAAATTTGCCCGACGCAGGAGGTTTTTGGCTCTGTCCAAAGTGCTGAACATTAAAAAAAGGCTTGTGGGATGTGGGACAGCGTCCTATGGTTTTAATCTTTTAAGTTGGCGCGAATGGTGCGAAGCCCAAAGTTTTTAATATTTTAAAAGCGATTTTGAGAGTTATAATTTCAGGGACTTATAGGCGAGAGACAAAGCGGGGCTTCTCAGCCAGTCTTTACGACAGAAAAAGGTTCTGTTAATCATAAATTTTCGTCGAACTGAATTTAAAATACCTTATAGTTATAAAAATCTATTGAAAAATTATTAAATTTATGATGATTTTAAAATTTTTGTTTATTTTTTTGTGTTAATGGTATAAAATTTATATGAGAGAGAGCCTTTTTTTTGTTAAATTATATAATAAACTTGTTGACAGATTTTAGTTTTAATTGTAAAATAATAAGGGCTGTTAGTTTTTCGCTGTTTATTATGTATCATTAGCTCAGTGGATAGAGCGTTCGGCTCCGAACCGAGAGGCCACGGGTTCAATTCCCGTATGATACATTCGCTATAACAATACGCAAAGTCTTGGCGGTGAAACAACAGGTGTTATTTTTAAAAGTTATTATGTGAGTTGGTTTTTCTGATTTACTTATAGCTTTTGTTTTGTCGCCTAATAATATTTAAAATCTTTAAAAAATTGGTCTAAGGGCAAGATGTATAGTCAAATTACTTGAAAAAGAGCAAAAGGAGGTGAGATAAAAATTATTTTTGCAAGGCATTGGAAGGAGAGCATAGCCGAAGCCTATGCCGACTGACAATAACACAGCAAAAGTGATTTTTAGCCGCCGAACTTGTTTGGTTTTTAAGTTATTTGACTATAATATTATTTTAACGTGGGCTCAACAGAAATTTATAGTAAATGGAACCTTTTTCTATCGAAAAAAGGTTCCAAACCTCCCAAAATGCTCTTTAAGAATAAAAACCTTGAGGCTCTGCCTCATTCGCGCCAACTTAAAAGATTAAAACCGTGGGACGCTGTCCCACACCCGGAGGGCCTTTGAAAAGGATTGACCTAAACTTTATAACGCAAAGCTTTCGCTTTGCCGAATCTTGAAAAACGAAGTTTTTCGCGAAAGTTTTTTGCTCACGTTATTTTAGAGTTTAATAATAGTATTTAAGCTTTTTTGGATATTTTAATAGTTTTTAGATAGTTTCTTACTATTAATTTTATGAGGTTTTATTTATGGAGTATTTTACATTTACCGCCGAAAAAGAAGATAAGGAATTAAGACTTGATGTTTTTCTCAAAGAAGAGCTTTACGATATTTCAAGAAACAGACTTCAGGGTCTTATTTCAGAGGGGGATATACTTGTAAACGGAAAAGCTGTAAACAAAAACTACAGGCTTAGAGAAAAAGACATTATTGACGTCAATATACCAGACCCCCTGGAAATGGATATACTTCCTTACGATATACCTTTAGATATTATTTATGAGGACAGTGAGATTATTGTCGTTAATAAACCACAAAATATGGTGGTTCATCCGGCGGCGGGTCATTATAACGACACGTTAGTAAACGCGTTGTTATTTCATTGTGGAAAAAGTCTCTCTGGAATTAATGGAAAACTGCGCCCAGGAATTGTTCATAGGATAGACAGAGACACGTCGGGAGTTTTGGTTATCGCGAAAACGGATAACGCTCATAATTCTCTCGCTTTACAGCTTTCTAATCATTCCATGACAAGAGTATACAACGCTATTGTGTATAATAATTTTAAAGAGGATTGCGGCGTTGTCGATAAACCTATCGGAAGAAATCCGGCGGATAGAAAAAAAATGGCGGTTACGGACAAAAACTCAAAAAGAGCCGTTACTCATTATAAGGTTTTGAAAAGAATGGGAAAGTTTAATTTTATTGAACTTAAACTTGAAACGGGAAGGACTCATCAAATAAGAGTTCATATGGCATATATAGGACACCCGCTTTTAGGTGATTTAGTATACGGCCCCAAAAAGCAGACATTTAATTTGCAGGGGCAGGCTCTTCACGCAAGGGTACTTGGATTTATTCACCCATCGTCTAAAAAGTATATGGAGTTTGAGAGTCCTTTACCGAAGTATTTTTCAGAACTTATTGAGAAATTGCGGTAATACCACGAAATTTGGAAGTTGGTGATTTTATGGCTTATTCAAGAAAAGATTTTATAAGTCTTTTTGATTTAAACGCGGACGAAATTTTGTATATTTTGGAAACAGCGGAAACAATGAAATATATTCTTAATCAAAAAAACAAAAAGGCTCCTTATTTACAGGGGAAATCTGTTATTATTTTATTTTATGAGAAAAGTGTAAGGGCTAAGCTGTCCTATGAATTGGCGGCTCAGTATTTAAGCGCTAATATTGTTGATATAACAGTTTCTAAAGTTACAGACCAATATGAGACTATTAATGATATGGGAAAAACTATTGAGCAAATGGGCGGCGACTTTATTATATGCCGTCACCCTATGTCGGGAAGCGCTAAATTCCTCGCTGAAAATGTCCACGCGTCGGTTATAAACGCCGGTGACGGGATTAACGAAGACCCGAGTCAATCACTTTTAGACCTTATGACGATAAAAAAACAAAAGGGAAGCTTTAAGGGGCTGAAGGTCGCTATTATAGGTGATGTCGCTCACAGCAGGGTTACGAGGAGCAATATATGGGGGCTCCTTAAACTTGGGGCGGAGGTTTGTGTAGCGGGGCCTCCGACGATGATTCCATCAGGAATAGAGGGGCTTGGCGTTAAAGTGCACTATGATATAAAAGAAGCTGTTAAAGAAGCGGACGTTGTTATGACTATGCGTCTTGATACCTCTAAGTCTTCTCAAAGCCGATTTATTTCTCTTGACGAATATCAGAGTTTTTTCAAAATAGACGAGTACTCTTTGCAAAACGCTAAAGAAGACGTCATTGTTATGCATCCCGGACCTGTAAACAGGGGGATTGAGATTTCATCTCAGCTTGTGGACGACAAAAGATGTCTGCTTGATGATCAAATTACAAACGGCGTTGCCGTGAGAATGGCGCTTCTTTATATTTTATCGAATAAGGCGGGTGCTGTTTTATGAACAAAAAAATATTGATAAAAAACGCCAATATTGTTTCCGAGAATTTTAATGTTTCTGAGAAATTTGATATATACATAGAAGATGGGATTATTTTTGATATAGCGCCGATTATTGATGTTGAGGACGCCGAGATTATCGACGCCGAAGGTTCTCTTGTTATGCCTGGCTGTATTGATATGTACAGTAAAATATGTGAGTCAGGATATGAAAACAAAAATAATATTATCACTATTTCTAAAAGCGCTACATCGGGCGGGTTTACGTCAATTATATCCTCGCCTAACTCACAGCCTGTCGTTGACAACAAAACAGTTGTTGAGTATGTCTATAAGAAAACTATAGAACAAGCGGAAGTTAATATTTTTCCTTACGCCAGTATGACAAAGGGATGCGAGGGAGAAGAGGTTGCCGAGATAGGTGAGATGGTTAAGGCGGGGGCTGTCGGACTTTCTGATGGTTCATACTCTATTTTAGACGCTGAACTTATGAGAAATATTTGTCTTTACTCAAAAATGCTCGATGTTCCCGTGGTTACTTTCTGTGAGGACAGGCATTTATCTAAAAATGGGGTTATGAACGACGGGAGTATGTCTACTAAATTGGGGC
>CANOGI010000043.1 GCA_947565475.1 uncultured Eubacteriaceae bacterium | reverse complement strand
GACCAGCCGTTATGTGAAGCTGAGAAAGACTCTCTTAATGAGGAAATAACATATTTAAAGTTAAATTTATCGCACATCTGATTAAATATGTCAACATATCCCGCCATTTCAAGTTCTCCGCTTGTAACGTCTGTATTGCCCGGCTTAAATCCAAGAACTTTTTCAGCGTCCTCTTCATTTCCGATACAAACATCAACATACTGCATAAGATTTGTCATAACTTTCTGCGCTTTCTCAGAAGACCAAAGTTTTTTTCTGAAGTTAAGGTCACATGAAACAGTAACGCCTTTCGCTTTAGCGGCTTTGCAAGCAGCCTCCGTAACTTGAGCGGCCAAATCTGAGACAGCCGGAGTAATACCTGTAAAATGGAACCAGTCAGCGCCCTCAAAAATAGCGTCAAAATCAAATTTATCAGCTGTCGCCGTAGCGATAGATGAATTAGCTCTGTCATAAACAACGTTAGAAGCTCTCATTGAAGCGCCTGTCTCAAGATAATAAATACCAAGTCTGTCTCCGCATTTAGCGATATGTTTAGTCTCAACGCCATATTTTCTTAAAGAAGCCACAGCGCACGCTCCAATAGGATTATCCGGAACAGCTGTAACAAACTCAGCGTCATGACCATAATTAGCCAAAGAAACAGCTACGTTTGCCTCGCCCCCGCCGTAGTTAATATCAAATTCCGTAGCCTGAATAAATCTCTCATTGCCTGGTGTAGATAATCTCAGCATAATTTCGCCCATAGTAACAATTTTACCCATTAATAAAATCCTCCTTAAAAGTAAATGTAAAGTATAAAATTATAAGAACCCTTACAGCCGTTGATAAAAAATTATTTTATTTAAAATTTTTAAAATTATCTCCCAAAACATATACAGACGTCATATAATTTTATTGTTTTTTTAAGTTACGGCGACGCCCATCTATAGACTTGCCTTAAAACCCTATACTTATTATTAAAACCTTATAAATTTTTAATGATAAAAGTGTTTTTACTTTTTATAAAGTGAAAATATCAAAAAAATTATAAAAAATAAAACAAATATGATTAAAGCTTATTTTACTTTTTATTATTTTTCGCTTGTATTTTGGTTTTAAAATAGCTCCTAATAAAATATTTTTTATTTTCCGCGTAAGTTCTTACAATATCGCTATGTATATAACATATCATCCATATGAGAAATTATACCATATATTCTTAATAATATCAACACCATATTACAACTTTTTTTATAAAATATGTTACAAAATTAAAACTTATATCAAAATAATTTACAAAAACTAATTTCCTCCATATAAAAATTTATAAGATGTCACTAAATACAAATTTATATTAACATGAGTTTAACTATAATGGCAATTTTTTATCATAAAAAAACTCTTAATGTCTTAAAAAGTTCTTTTGCGCAAAGAAATCATAAAAAACAAAGTTAAATCATTTTATTTTTTATGATTTTTTTGATATTTTTTTATAAAACTATATAAATAACTACTTTATTGGATATGATAAAAAACAATAGGGCATCATATTCTCATTCCAAACAAAAACTTTTATCTCACTGTTTTGGATATTTTCGCCTAACTTAATCTCAGAAGATATGTTTTTTATCTCACTTAACTTAGAAATATTCAATTTTTTAAAATCAACATCAACAAGTTTTTTATTTTCATAGCTTGCCGTTATAAAATTTATATTCTCGTCTCCATCATAATTTATTAAATCCGCCTTTACAGTAACTTTTCCATTTGAAACAGGATTTCCGCTTACAAAAAAGTTATTAATCTCATATTCTTTTTTTGTTTTTGTAAAAGTAATATTGTCTATAGCTAAAACGGATGATTTACTTCCAGGTGTTTCTATTGAAAAACTGTCGACTCCAACACTTTCCATATTTAAAGTAATATCGTCCGATAACATATCTCCAAAAGAAACCCTACAAGTCTTTTTTACCGTGTCCACAGTTACGGAAATGCTGTACCATTTATTTTTCTCAAAAGGAACTTGGCTTATCTGAGTTGACTCAATTTCCTCAGTTGTATAATTTCTGCATCTCAAATACGATTTTCCCTTTGATTGCATTACAGAAACATCAAAAAAATTATTTGATGAGTTTTTTATATAATCATAATCAGCCAGCCTGAAAAAAATCGTTTCATTTAAAGGTTCGCTTAAAAAGCAAAAATCTCCTTTAAAATTTAATATTCCTTTCTCTTTTTCCTTAAACATTCTCCTAAAACTTGTCCTTTTATCGCTGTTATCATTTAATATAAAAGATTTGGAAGTATTTCCGGCAATATTTTCTTTTATATAAGCGCTGTCATTATCGCCTAAAAACATAACTTGATAATCGCCGTAAGTTCCTTTAGCGATATTAAAACAAACCATTTTCTCAAAGTCCCCCGTAAACCTTTCAGATTTATCCGCTGATGATGTCAAATTATATAATTTGTTTTCTATATCGTCAAATAACTTTTTATATAACTCATCATCATAATCACCACCCGTCAAAGCGTCGTCCGCGATTTCCAAAACTCCCAACAATTCTACCAGACCATTTGCGTCAAAATCCATTTGATTCAATTTTTTCACTTTCTCAACTTTAGATTTAAGTCTGTATTTATAGTTAATTTTTAAATTACTCAAAGCGTCCTGTAGTTTTAAAGACATATCATTAATCTCAGAAATATCAGCATTTTGATTTTCATATACTTTTTTAGCGTTCTCAAGTATCTGAAGCATTAATTTAAAACTATCCTCGGTATATTCCTCATAATTCAAACTCTCCGCTTTGTCTATTAAAGACTTTATCTCATATTTCTCATCAACCTCAAGCGCCTCTTTGCCTTTTATGAGAATCTCTAAGGCGTTGTCAATTTCTTCCCTTGTTGGATAAACCATTCCAGCCGTATTTTGCGCCTCTTGTAAAGCTTTTTGAAATTCAAGCCATGAGCTTTCAGTATATCCGAATCTTTTAATTTTAATCGCCTCATATATTTCCTTATTTAAAGCTGATTTATCGGCTTTTATAATTCCTTTCGGCACAATAATGTCCTCACAGTACTTCTCCAACGGAGTATACCCATCATCTTCAATTATTACGGAGTCTGTAAAATCAAATTTATTATAGCCGTTTTCATCTTCCCAATAGTCAGGTATACCATCATAATCGCTGTCTATAGGATTTTTCCCCAAAATAATTACAGGAAATCCACCAACGTCGTCAGGAGAATCAATAAGCCCTAAACCGCTTTTGCTTCCTGTAGGCGCGGTTCTATTAATTACATCGTTTACCACTCTAATATCAACACTGTCTCTTACATTTGACGCTCCGGCGTATTTTATAATCTCCCCATATGCTTTCTCAGGAGCCTGAGTAATAATAGGATAATCGTATATATACTCGTCATTTGGCTTCAAAATTCCGTCAACATATATTCCATCTTCTATGCTCTCACATTTTATCCATGAGCCTTCCCAAACTCCCACATCAGAATTTGGTGTAACTCCCACCCAATTATTCTCGTTTACATCATCCACACCCTCAATAATGTTTTTATCGACAAAAAGAGTAGTTGACCATCCAATTTTACCTTTTCCCGCTCCCGTCGTTCCCCCATTTTGAGGAAGCGAACTGCTCTCGCCGGTCGTTCCGTGAAGGCTATAAAGCGTTTTTAATTTATTTGGCTTTGTCGCCGGTCCGGGACGATAATAGTTTCCTACAAAATTTACTCTAACACCATTTTGCCCGCCGTAAGCGATTGAGTTTCCCCAGTTATAAACAACATTATTTCTTACATCAATTAGTCCGTCAGTATCCGGAGTATTATCGTGTGAGTGTACCGTCGCGCCTGTTCCTATCATAGGGTTCCTGTTATTATGAGTAGCCAGCAGATTATGATGAGCCGTTGTGTTAATTCCTCCCCATATTCCTCCCATTCCATGAGTTCCTTTTGTATGTATGGAATTATTAAGGCTCTCTGAAATTATACTCCATTGCACCGTAAAATTTTTTACGGCGTAAACAGACAAACACTCGTCAACACTCCAACTCATACTGCAGTGGTCGATTATATTGTCGTGTCCGTCTAATACAGTAACTGTGTCCTCCTCTTTTGTCTCAGACCCCATTCTAAATCTTATATACCTTAAAATTATATTACTGCCTTTTATAAAAACACACTCGTTATCTATACTGATTCCGCCTCCGGGCGCTGTCTGCCCTAAAATAGTAATATTGCTTTCATATATATTTAATTTTTTCTTCAGCTTTATATTCCCGCCTACGTCAAACACAATAAAACGTCCTCCTTTTGAGACTGCGTCTCTAAGAGAACCACTTCCTTCATCCTCAAGGGTTGTAACATGATAGACCTCAGGATTTTTCACGCCTCTCGCCCCTTTTGAATACATTCCGCCTCCCTCCGCGCCAGGAAAAGCCGTGACAGAGACAACAGAATTATCATTTACACTAGCTTCGCAAACGTAACAACAGGAAAAAATCAAAACAAACACCATTATTAAACTTACTTTTCTGTTCATAATTATCACACCCTTCAAAAGCTGTAGACCAGTCTGTTTTTAAAAATCATATTTTGTATAGTGGAAAAAGCCTGTTTTAAAAAAACAGCGCAAATCAAAATAATTCACGCTGTTTCAATTACCTTTTTGGTTTCTCAATAATTATTTTAGTCAATTCCTCATAACTGATATTTTTAGGAATTTTATAATTACCCGTTCTTATACTTTTTGTTTTCTTGTTATTAATTAAAAACTTCTCATATTCCGCGGCATTTTCAATAATACCTTTTTCAGCGAAAATATTACTTACTCTCCTGGCGTTTGTACCAGCGGTTATTGTTACGTCCACTAAAGATTCGTCCGTTTGCTCAATAGGAGAATTTTCCTCTCCATTAAAAGTGTCACTCACGTTAGACATATCTTCTTTTTCAGAATTTCCGGCAAGTCCATCGTTAAAAATATCTTTCTTATTTTTATCATTTTCACTTTTCTTTTTTTCTGACACGTTTTTACTCTGCGAAACGTTATCAGGTATATTTTTCTTTTCAGAATCATTATTAACGTTGTTTTCCGTATGAGATAACTCTTCTCTATTGCTATAGGTTTCAGCGACAGACGTTTCAGCCTCATAAACGGCGGGAGCGTATGTTATAACCTCGCTTGATAACTCAGAACTTTCCTCAGAAGTATTTTCTGAAAAATACTCCATTCCAAGCTCTCTCGCTCTTTTCTCAATTTCCAAATCCGTAATATCATTATTTCCAATACCAGAAATCTTATATACTGACCAAATAATAATCACAGAAACAATAATTCCTATCCCAAGACCTAAAATAAAACTCCTTTTCTCCACAGAAAAATCACCTTGCCTTTCCAAGTTCTAAAATAAGCTTAACTTCACCTTGACCCATATTAAGTGCTTTGGAAATTTCAGCTATAGAAAGACCCCGCGCCTGCATATTTCTAATTTTCTCAAGGTTAGGATTTTTAAAAGAATTAAGTGACTCGTAATAACCTTGATTTCTATTAAGACTTATATTTTCTTGAGATTCGGTATTAAAATCAATTTTCGCTCTTTTTTCCTTCATATCGTCAATCATTTGATATAAAAATAAAAGTTCTTGATATTTTTCCTCAAATTCCTCAAATACATTTGAGGACATCTTATTAAGTTGTTCAATAGCGTTATCCGCGTCCTCAATCGCTTGTTTAACAAGCTGAACAGAAGCGTTAGCCTCAAAATAATCATTATCCCCGCTATCTTTTTTCTTGCTCGCGTAAGCAAAAATAACTAATATTATTCCGATAATTATTAATAATACCAATATAATATCAAATAACATTTCTATCTCCTTAAAAACTATATACTGACGTCAAAAAGACTCGTGCTTTTATTTTTTTTAACGTTTTTTTCATCTTCTTTTTTGCCTTTGCCTTTTTTGCCTTTATAGCTTCCCTTGTTTCTGCTTTGCCCATCTTTAATAGCGTTTTCCTCTGTTTTGCTTACCTCGTTTGTTTGATTAGCGGTTTGCTCGATTTGATGCTGAAACTCAGCGTTAAAAGCTTGTTGTTGAGCATCATATCTTTGATTCTGAGTGTTTGAGTGATTTACCTCCGTAGACCTGTTCATCATAAGCTGTAAATCAATAGGTTGAATAGCCATAAAATCACCTTCTATAAAAATATGCTAAAAAAACAATACTTAAAATTATAATAATATCCAAATATAAATAAAAATTATTTAACCGCTTAAAACTTATGGACATCAAATTTTTAAAATTAAAAAGCGCTTACTGAAACTTTGCCTTTATTATTAATTAAAGAACAGTGCTGTAAATCGTCTCTCACATACATAACAGCGTCGTTTATAGTTACTTTGACTCCTGAATAAATAACGTTGCTGGCTGAAACCCTGCCATTTTTTTGCTTAAGTCTTGGCATAATTGTCTCAACTTTCTGCTGATTTTCATTTATCTTTGACTTAAGTACAATTTTATTTCTGATAGCGTCCATAAGCATTTTTTTCTTTTCATCAGTAAGTCTAGTAAGCTCAACTCTTTGAATAATATTGATAACTTTCTCCGTTTCCTTATATTGCTCATTGTACTTCTCAATATTTTGAACCGCTTGTTTGTATTCCTCAAGCTGAACAGGGTCAACACCTACCTCAAGCTCCGTAACAGTAGCCATATTTGAGCCGATTACTTTCGCCTCAATTTTACTTCCGACAACCGCTTTTCCTCCAACAAACAAACCTCGTTTACCGACAAGATTTAAAACGTTTCCGCAACGAACTTTACTGTGCATAATAGAATTTGCCGTTATATTTCCACCGGCAGATACTGTACTGCTCTCAATAAAATTAGCGTTAATATCTCCGCCTGCCTCAATTACAGCTTTTCCTCCGCCCTGTACACCTTTCATAAGCAAAACATTGCCTTTTGCTTTAATAATAGCGCCCTCAACAGCGCCTTCTATCTCCACATCGGCTCCCGCGTTGACTGAAAATCCCGATAAAACAGTGCCTTTAACGACAATTGTGCCCAAAAACTCAACATTTCCTGTAGAGTTATCAACGTCCCCCATAATCTCCAGTATAGGAAATACGCTTACTCTGCCATCCATATAAAAAATTCTTCCGCTTATTTCCGAAATAAGAGTAACGCCGTCCTCAAGGATTTTTGTATTTTTTCCCTTTGGAAGAGCCGGAGCTTTTTTGGGACGTTCCGCCGGAATGCTTTTAGCAAAAACATTCATTCCGTCTTTTCCAGGAACAGCCGGATGAGAAATAGCAAGAGTCTGATTTTCAACAGCTGTTTCAAAAAGATTCATATTCTTATAATCCACTGAACCGTCGTCAAGCATTTTAGGTTTTAGTGATTTTTTATCTGTGGTGAAAAAATATTCAATATATCCGTCAACACCCTTTTGAGGTTCCTCGCCCTCCGCAACCTTAAACCATCTGCCATATTCTTTATTAGCGACAAGTTCATCTATTAAATTTTCATCTATTCCGTATCTTATACCATTGCCGTTTAAGCTTCTTACTATATCCGATTTAGTTAGAAGACTCCCATTGTTAATAGGCTCCATAAAAATTATAGAAACACTCATCTTGTCAGCGGAAATGTCCAAATCAATACTTTCATTTTTTGAAATATTCTCATCCATGAAAATCAACTCCCAACTTAATTCAAAAATAAAATAGACTTATATTTACCGAGCTTATTTTGAAGTTTAACAATAGCCTTAGAATGAATCTGAGAAACTCTTGACTCTGAAACACTCATAACTTTACTTATTTCCTTAAGTGTAAGTTCTTCAAAATAATATAACGTAACAACTTTCTTTTCTTTTTCCGTAAGTTTATTTATAGCGTTAATAAGTATTTCTTTGACCTCTTTTTTTTCATAACTCAAATCGGGTGTATCGGCTTTAGTCTGAACAACATCCGCCACTGTCACATCTTTATTAGTGTCAATATAATCATCAAGAGAAATTAACGATAACGCCGATGATTTTTGCATTAAATCCTTAACCTCGTCAACGGAAATTTCCATACGTTGCGCGATTTCCTCATAAGTCGGCTCCCTGCCGAGCTCCGACTCAAGATTGGAATAATATTTGTCTAACTGTTTGCTTTTTTGTCGCAACGTTCTCGGAATCCAGTCGAGCCTTCTGATATTATCAATAATCTCGCCTCTGATTCTCAATGATGCATAAGTTTCAAATTTAACACCCTTATCCATATTAAATTTATCAATAGCGTCAATAAGACCAAATATTCCATAGCTGATAAGATCATCAAAATCAACATATTGACCAATATGAATGCTTATCCTTCCAGCGACAAGTTTAACAAGAGGAGCGTATTCCAATATAAGCTTTTCTTTAATTGCCGGCTCTTTCGCGCTTCTGTAAGCTTGCCATAAATCCTGTATGTTATCAGCCATTAATTGCCCTCCCGCCTATAAAAAATTGTCAAAAACCACGCGCGAATTCGCTCTCGCAAACTCACTTATAACATATGCGGGCAAGTACTAAATTGTACGAAAAATAGACCCGCTTGACTTATGTCCGTTAAATTAATTGTTCCTCAGCGTCTTGTGAAATTTCAACACCGTCTTCCTCGGTTATCTCACCTTCGGAATTTTGCTCATTTTCCATATTTTCCTGATTTTCATTATAAAAATTTTTAATAAAAAAATTACGTACAAAAATTCCTATTACATAAAATGCGATAATAGTTAAAATAATATACAAAACACTTGTATATAAAGAATTTGACATAATAATACAACAAATATTAACAATCAGCGCAGCGATAATTGTAATATAAATATGTAACTTTTCAATCATATTCTCACCGCCTTATATAACATAAGTTCCGTGACCAATAGTTTTAACAATAAGCCTGCCATCCTCCGCGTAAAGCTCAATAGTTCTTCCGTAATTAGAGCCTGTATGATTAGCGACAATAGGAATATTGTACATACGTAAAATCCTCGTGGACGCCTCAACATTTCTATCGCCGATTCTCATATTTTCATTGGTAGAATCAAAAGCGAACATCTGGGCTCCCCCCGCTATTTTGGCTTTGAGAAAATCCCTCCTCGCGCCAACCATACACATATCCATAATAAGTTTCTTAATAGCGGAATCCGCGAATTTAGCTACATTTGAATTATTTTTAATCTGTGAACTGTCGGGAAGCATTATATGAGCAAGCCCTGCTATTTTATTAACATGGTCATAAATGGAAATACCAACACACGACCCCAGTCCAAGGGTTGTAAGAATCCCTGGGCTTTTTGTTACATTTAAATCTGCCATACCAACAACAATCATTTTGCTAAATGAACTCATTTATCACTACTCCCATTACATCAAAAAACAGCTAAAAATAAAGTATATAATTAATAAAAAATAAGCTTTTAATCTTCCATACTAACTTCTTCTCTGTCTTTTCTCGCTTTAAACCTTTGCTCAAAAAATATGTATTTAAGAATTTTATCTCTTTCTTGCTGTTGTAAATCAAAAAATTTAACTCTATACTGAAATTTAAAATTAGATTTGGGATATTCCTGCTTATGTAATATATCACCTATCGCTACCGCGCGATCAAAATTTAAAGTAATGAAAAATTTAAGTCTGTCTCCCACTTTAAGATCCTCGTTTGATAAAAATCGTATACCTCCCTCACCCAAATCCTGTATAGTTCCGTCCAATAAAGAATTATCATTTTCCTCACCGTCCAAAAACTCAATAAATTTAAGAGGCAAAACACACTCAAATCTAAAAAACTCCCGCCTCTGAACTCTTTCGATTTCTGACTTTATCTCTATAATCATAAAGTTAAAATCATTCATATAAACATATTCTTTTATAAGGGCATTATATTTAAGTATACCCCTTTCTGTAACGAATGTAAATAAATATTCTTCGTCAATAGGTAATTTTATAATCTTACCATACATCATAGGTATATATAGAAGCAGCTTTCCGTCTTCATAATTTTCCTCGACTAAACTCGTGTATTTTATGTCATTTCCCCGATTTAAGTGAATTTCTACTCTGTTTCCCGTTTTTATGTATTCTAAAGACATACTATGCCACCTCCAAGCTAATTCCCAAAAATGTTTACAAGCCTCTTCATAAATCCTCGTATTCCCGATTTGTCTGAGCTTTGTTCAACTGTAACATCCATAAGAATATTTGTTATTTTTTCAATGGATTTCGTAAACTCACAGTTAGGAAAACATAATGTAGCGGGCTGTTGATGTTTGACCGCTTTTACTAAAAATTTATCATAAGGTATATAACCTAAATTTTGTAAATGTACTCCCAAAAATTTTGATGATGCTCTTGATATTTTATTAAATATCTCATCTCCCTCGTCATCGTCGTCCGCTCTGTTCACAACAACCTTAAAATCAGGGATTACCCCAAAACTTTCCTCTTTAATTGTCTTAATTAGAGCGTAAGCGTCTGTAATCGACGTAGGTTCAGGAGTCGTCACAATAATTGTTTCATCAGACGCCTTAATAAAATTCACAACAGATTTTGAAATTCCTGCGCCTGTATCTATAATAATTATGTCTGAAATCGCGTCAAGATAAGAAAAATTATTAATAAAATAATTAAGCTGTTTTTCCGTAATATTTGAAAGCTCTTTAAGCCCTGACCCCCCCGAAATAAATTTAATTCCCATAGGTCCGTCAGTTAAAACCTCCTCAACGTCTTTTTCCCCTCTCAGAACGTCCGCGAGGTTATATTTAGGCAAAATACCAAAAAGAACCTCAATATTCGCTAAGCCAAAATCGGCGTCAATAATAACAACTTTCTTGTTAAATCTGCTAAATTGAATAGCGAGATTTAAAGAAAAATTAGTTTTGCCAACTCCACCCTTACCGCTTGTAACTGTAATAACTCTTGATGAAAGCTCAACTTTCTTATTAGCCTGCTCAAGATTATTTCTGTTTATTAAATTTCTCAGATTATCAGCTTGGTCCATCATAACATTTACCCACTTCCCAATAACTCTCTCGCGATTCTTTCAGGTTTAATAATATCTATGTCATCCGGAACATTCTGTCCGTCAGTAGCATAAGAAATTTCTTTTCCCGTTTCATAACAAATATTTAAAACAGAACCAAGAGCTGAGGTTTCATCAAGCTTAGTAAATATAATTTTAAAATCTGTTATTTTTGAATAAGACTCAATAACACTCAACAAATCCTCATATTTGGTTGTAATGCTGAGAACAAGATAAATCTCCGCGCCGGGAATAGCGTCTAAAAATGATTTTAGCTCAGTGAGGTTCTCAGAATTTTTATGAGACCTTCCCGCCGTGTCAATAAAAATCACATCATTGACAACCTTAAACTCATTTATTTTCTCAACAACATCCTCATTGTTATAAACAACGCCTACTTCCGAATTAAGAATATCAGCGTAAGTTTTAAGTTGCTCAACAGCCGCGATTCTGTAAGTATCAGCAGTAATAAAACCAACATTCAATTTATTCTTAAAAATAAACTGAGATGACAACTTAGCTATTGTGGTAGTTTTACCAACTCCTGTAGGGCCAATAAAAACAACATTCTTAGCGTAATTTCTCTCTGTTTTATGAACTTTTAAAATTTGAGGCTCGCCAAGTATCTTTATTATTCTATTATACACTACTTTAACAATTAAGTTAATATCCAAATTATCCAAATCCTCAATATTTTCAATATCTTGAAGTAGAATATCAGCGATTTCAGGCAAAACCCCTTGAGAAACAAGCCTTTCATAAAAAAACTGGAGCATAGTGTTATCATAT
>CANOGI010000042.1 GCA_947565475.1 uncultured Eubacteriaceae bacterium | reverse complement strand
ATGTCGAACTCACGTTAATATAACTATAGGCCTCTTTCAAAACCGCTGTAAAGTTTCAGAAGAGGTCTATTTTTTGTTTTTTATCCTCACCCTACCTTATTTTTTGCGGAGAACAGAGTTTTTTATTTGTTACAATAATATTACATTATAAAAAAATGTTGACAAGGCGTTTTATATATGATACTATGATAAAGGCGAATAACGTCTTTTTTTTATGTGTTAAAAATTATGAGATTATGCAAAAGAGGTGGAAGTTTTGAGGACTAAAATTACTTTGGCGTGTACTGATTGCAAGCAAAGAAATTATAATACTATGAAAGATAAAAAAGTACATCCCGACAGAATGGAAACAAAGAAGTATTGCAAGTTCTGCAATAAACACACATTGCACAGAGAAACAAAATAAAAACGCCGATGAAAGGGCGGAAATGGATTTTTCGGGAAAGCGGAGAAAAAAGGGCTTTTCTATTTGAAAAATTTTCGACGGCGTCAAATCAGTGTTTTTACAATTCTTTGTGAAAGGGGTAAGTTTAAGCATGGAAGAAAACACTTCAAACGGAAGCAACGAGAGCGAGAACAACGAGAGCGAAAGCAAGAAGGTTGTCTCAAAAGACGAAGCGTCAGCTTCTAAGGACAATAAAAAGAAAAACAAAGCCGAGAAGAAAGGCCCCGGCTTTTTTGACAGACACAAAGCCGAGTTTAAAAAAATTAAATGGCCGTCACGTCAGGAGCTTTTTAAGGAAACAGTTGTTGTAATTGTTATATCTTTGGCTGTCGGCGTAATGATTTACGCCATGGATAAAGTTTTACAATATGGTTTCAACGCGCTTTTGTGATTATTCTGGAAATTACGCCGTTCTAATCTTTTAGCTGTTCTTTTTAAGATTAGTTAAAACCGGCGTTTTCCGTATCTAACGCCTTTGATTATATTGATTGTGAGGTTTGGTTATATGTCTGAGCAGGAAAACGCAAAGTGGTATGTTGTTCATACTTATTCCGGCTATGAAAACAAAGTTAAAGCAAATATTGAAAAGCTTGTTGATAACAGAAATATGCATGACAGAATTTTAGAGGTTATCGTTCCTCTTGAGGATGAGGTCGAAATCAAAGACGGAAAGAAAAAGGTTGTTCAACGTAAAGTTTTTCCCGGCTACGTGTTACTTAAAATGATTATGGACGACGACACATGGTATGTCGTAAGAAACACCAGAGGCGTGACAAGTTTTGTCGGGCCCGGCTCTAAGCCTGTTCCTCTGACGGACGACGAGGTATATGATATGGGCATAGAGTCTTATGTCCAGACTATTGATATTAGCGAGGGGGATACGGTTTCGGTTATTTCCGGACCTTTCGCCGAGTCTACAGGTATTGTCAAGGAAGTAAACATTAATAAGCGAACCATTGTTGTCATGCTCTCTATTTTTGGGCGTGAGACCCCTGTTGAGCTTGATTTTACTCAGGTTCGTCTTTTGGCGTAATTTCGCCGTGGGAGGGAAAATCCCGCTAATTACCACATTTTATTTAGGAGGTGCCTTTAAATGGCAAAGAAAATTACCGGTTATATTAAATTACAGATCGCGGCAGGAAAGGCAAGTCCCGCTCCTCCGGTTGGTCCGGCTTTAGGTCAGCACGGTGTGAATATTATGGGATTCTGCAAGGAGTTTAATGAGAGAACGTCTAAGGACGCTGGTCTTGTTATCCCTGTTGTTATTACGGTTTATCAGGACAAGAGTTTTACATTTGTCACAAAAACTCCGCCAGCCGCCGTTCTTTTGAAAAAGGCCTGCAAAATTGAGTCCGGTTCAGGCGTGCCTAACAAAACCAAAGTCGCTACAATCTCTATTGACGAGGTTAAGAAAATCGCTGAGCAGAAAATGCCGGATTTAACAGCCGCCACTTTGGACGCCGCTGTAAGCATGATTAAAGGAACAGCGAGAAGTATGGGTATCGTTGTTGAGGAATAAAATTGACGAATATTTTATAAGCGTGTTTTTAGAAAAATATTACCTACAAAATATTATACAGAAATAAAATCAAGAAGAGAGGTTATATTTTTGTATTTAATTTTTGAGGTGTTTTAGTCATAATAACACGTGGAAAGTGGGAGGGAACATCTCCCGATATTACCACATAAGGAGGAAATACTTTGAAAAGAGGAAAGAAATATCTCGAAAAAGAAAAGCTCGTTGACAAATCCGTTTTATATGACACGGAAGAGGCTGTTGAGCTTATAACAAAAACAAGTGTCGCTAAGTTTGACGAGACCGTGGAGGCGCATATTCGTTTAGGCGTTGACTCAAGACACGCCGATCAGCAAGTAAGAGGAGCTGTTGTTCTTCCTCACGGTACAGGAAAAACTGTTCGTATTCTTGTTTTCGCTAAAGGCGACAAAGCCGCTGAGGCTGAAAAAGCGGGCGCTGATTTTGTCGGCGCTGAGGATATGGTCGCTAAAATCCAGGGCGAGAACTGGTTTGATTTTGATATTATTGTCGCTACTCCCGATATGATGGGTCTTGTAGGTCGTCTTGGCCGTGTTTTGGGACCTAAAGGTCTTATGCCCAACCCTAAGGCGGGCACTGTTACTATGGATGTTTCCAAGGCTGTTTCTGAAATTAAGGCTGGTAAAATTGAGTATCGTCTTGATAAGACAAATATTATTCACGTTCCGGTTGGTAAAGTTTCTTTTGGAGCTGAGAAATTATCCGAAAACTTCCAAACTCTTATGAGCGCTATTATAAAAGCTAAACCTTCAGCGACAAAGGGTCAGTATATAAAAAGTGTCGTTTTGGCGACGACTATGGGCCCTGGCGTTAAGGTAAACCAAGCTAAAATCAGTGAGTAATTTTTTATAATTTTCATAGGCTGTTGCGTATTTTTTGCAACGGCCTTTTAAAAATTAAGGAGGTAAAATTTATGAGGCTTAATTTTAAAAAATTTTTCGCCGCGGCGGTATCTCTTTGTGTGACTTGCTCTTATTTTGGGTGTGCAAATGTTTTCGCGGGGGAAACGGATATTGTTTATTACGATAAAAATACCAAGGCTTCAACTGTTAATTCTGTTCCTGACGGAGCTACTGTTGTTTCGGTTGTTCCATCAAAAGACTCTCTGTCTGTTGGGGATAACTTTTATGTTGACATTATTTTAGAAAATAACCCAGGTTTCGCCGCCTATGGGTTTACTATAAATTACGACCCTTCTGTTATTGTTCCCGTTAAGGGTGATGTGGACGAGATGGATTCTGTAAGTCAGGTTACTTATAATGGGGGGATTCCGGCTGTTTTGGCTGACCAGGTTAATAGAGGAATTGACATTGGCGCTTCAAGCGGAAAACTTTTTAGAGGCAATATTCTTTTAAAAGGCAGTAAAATTTTAGAAACAAAAGAAAACGGAATTCTTTTCAGAGTTAATTTTAAGGCTGTGGGAGAGGGAAACTCCCCTATAAATTATTCCGATTCAGAAAATATTATTTTTTCTAACGAGGATGTAGAGCATTTTGACGTTTACGTTAAAAACTCGGAGGTTAGTGTAAGCGGAGGAAATAAAGACTCTTCAGGCGAAGCTGAGAATAATGGCGACGATGATAAAGATAATTTAAACAATGAAAACAGCGTATCTGACGATAATTTGAATAATAAAAATGATAACTCAAATGATAAAAAACAGGATGATGATAACTCAAAGAGTTCAGGCAATGAAAATGAGAACAAAGGGGAAAACGCCTCTGAAAATACTCAGACTGATACTTCTAAAGAGGAATCGGAAAATGATTTTATTATAAATATTCCAAGGAATATGTCGGCTTCCAAAGAATTTGGGGATCTTGCCTCTGTCTCATGGGCTAAGGATTCAATTATTAAATTATCTTCTTTGGGTATTATCAACGGTGTTGACGCTGTAAGGTTCAGCCCTAAATCTTATACTTACAGAGCGGATTTTGTTGTTGTTATCTCAAGACTTTTAGGTCTTGAAGGAAGCGCCGATAATGTTTTCTCTGATGTTGACGGCTCATCTTATTATTCAAAGGCTGTTTCTCTCGCGAACAAATTTGGAATTGTTCAAGGGGCTAATGGTATGTTTATGCCCAAAAGCAATATTACAAGACAAGACGCTATGGTTATACTTTCAAGAGTTCTTGATAAAGCGGGCAAGCTTAAAAAATCGGACGTGTCTGTATTAAACAATTTTAATGATAAGGCGTCTGTTTCAAATTACGCTCTTTCCCCTATGGCGGATTTAGTCGGAATGGGAATTTTAAACGGCGATAACAATAGAAACCTTAATCCAAAAGGATTTATTAACCGAGCTGAGATGGCGGTTGTTATTGACAAAATTTATGATGTTCTGAAATAATGGCGGATTTATAAAAACCTTGAGGCTTTGTTTTATTGGGATAAGGTTTTTGGATTGAAAATTTTATAAGGAGGGTTAAATATGCCCGGTATTAAAAAAAGTTTTTCTATGTTTTTGGCGGGTATTTTTGTTTTATCACCATCATTAAATATTTTCGCCGAAACGGGAAGCACTGTTTTATATGATAAAAATTACAATAAGGAGATTGTTTCGGCGGTTTCCGAGGGAAGTACCCAAATTACCGTTAAATCCGAGAAGGATAGTTTTAAAGTCGGCGAGACTTTTTCTGTTGATTTTGAGATTTCAAACAATCCTGGTTTCTCATCTTATGGGTTTAAAGTGGAGTATGACGGAACAGTTATAGAGCCCGTTTCCGCCTCATCAGAAGAGTGTCAGGTGGAATATTCCTATAATTCCAAAGTTAAAAATAAGGCTATCAAGAATACGGATATTAAAAACGCCGTGAAAAGCAAAAAAGAAAACGATTTCTATTTTACCGGTTTTTGTATGAGCGGTTCGGGAAAACTCGCTAAGACATCCGGCGACGGTCTTTTGTTTACGGTTGATTTTAAAGTTGTGGGCGACGGTCAGTCTATGATTGATTTAAGCGGTTTTAACAATTTTATTTTATCTAATTCGGAGGACGTCAAAATTCCTGTTTACGTTAAAAGTTTAATTGTAACGGCTGGAAACGGGAATTCAGGGGGAAACGACTTAAAAAACGGGAGTACGGCGGAAAAAAGCGGAAAGCTCTCAAATTTGAGAAATATAGCGATTGATGAGGAAGAGAACGGTTCAGATGATAAAAATGGGAGCGATAAATCAAAAAAAGACGAGGTTTATCCTGATTTTAAGCTTAATGTGCCTACAGCTATGTCATCTCCTGTTGAGTTCAGGGATATGGCTAATCACCCATGGGCGAAAGACGCCGTAAACACTTTATCTTCCCTTGGGATTGTCAAAGGTATTGGCTGGAGAACATTTAAGCCAACGGAATTTACAACAAGGGCCGATTTTATGGTTATTGTGAAACGTTTTACCGGAATAGAGGGCGAGCCTAAATTAGACGTGTACAGCGATGTGGACAATAAGGCTTATTACGCTGAGGCTGTTGGCGTAGTGACAAGATATGGCCTTGTGAGCGGAATGAGCGGAGAGGAATTTAAGCCGAAAGCTAATATCACAAGACAGGAAGTAATCACAATTCTCGCCAGAATTTTGGAAAAAGCCGGAAAACTTAAAAAAAGTGATGTAAGTCTTTTAGATAACTTTGTTGACGGGGATTTTGTTTCTCCTTATGCCAGAGAATATATGGCCGATTTAATCGGTATGGGGATAGTGCAGGGAAACGACAAAAAAAGACTTAATCCCGTGGAGCCTATTACGAGGGCGGAAGTATGCGTAATTGTAAAAAGGGTATATGATTTAATAAAATAGCTGCCCTTTCTATAACTATATAATTACAGCCATTTTATAATAAAAAAATGTTTTAACGTGAGTTCGATGAAAAATAACAGCAAAATGTAGTTTTGCTTAGAAGCTTTTGCCAAACTTTTTTCAATAGGCGCCGCGAAGAAGTGCGGGCGGCGTAAACTGACTTTTGGCAGAGCAAAAAGCAACTGACCAGTTTGCGGAGTTTGAGGCAGAGCCTCAAGGTTTTTATGATTAAAGAGCATTTTGGGAGGTTTGTAACCTTTTTTTGATAGAAAAAGGTTATATTAATTACAAATTTCTGTCGAACTCACGTTATTTTACTCAAAATTTTAGAGAAATATTCTGACGTTTAACCGATAAGAGCAAGTACCACGTTTTTTAAGTGGGGTACTTACTCTTATATTTAGTTGGAGTGTAAGCTCATACTGAATATAAAGGCGAATGTTTTCGCCGCCGGTTAAGAGAATTTTTGTTATACAAAAATTCGAGTAGTTTTGATTTAAGAGTTGCTATGAAAATTTAAAGAGTTCAAATATGTTTTAAAGGGGCGAAAATCAGAGAAGGTTTTTGTCCCTTTAAAATTTTTTGTTTGATGACTATAATTGGAGTTTTTTTAAAATACTTTTAAATATTGATTGAAATATTTTAACAATAGTTGTATAATAAAATTGACAGGATATAAAACTTTTAAATGAATTAATATTATATTTTCGGATAATATAAATTATAAGAGCCGGTATATAAGGTTTATGGCTGGTAAGTTTGATAAGCTAAAGAATTTTAAGCCGTTTATGGGTTGCTTTAAAACTATAAGATATACAAAAATTATAAAAAGATGAAACAAATTTGAGTCGTATTTATTTTATTTCTCATAATTTTTTGTATATTCTCGTTTTATAACATTTAATTTTCGCCGTCGGTTAAGAGAATTTTTGTTATACAAGAATTCGAGTAGTCTTGACCCGACAGAGGAAGTCCCAAGTTTTTTAAGCGGGAGGATACTTACTCTTGTGTTAGGTGAAAGAGTAATCTCACACTGAGCACAAATGAGGGGGGGTATTCATCATAGGCTATACGTATTTTCGCTAAATAAAAATACGAGTAGCTTTTGACAGAACTCTTTTTGTTGTCTTACGCTAAAAGGTTTTACGAACCGCCGTAAAAGTTATTTTATAGAACGAAGTTGATAACTTCAAGGCTCATAAAAACAATTTTTATTTTTTAAGTGGGGTATTTTATGATTAAAAAATTTTTTCCTGAAAAATATGTTGATTCTGTTTACGCTATTGACGTAGAAAAGCTTAAAAATGACAAAATAGAAGCGGTTATTTTTGATATTGACAATACTCTTGTGCCTTATTTTATACCTAACGCCAATGAGAAAATAAAAAGCCTTTTTTCCAAGATAAAGGAAAGTGGTCTTAAAGTCGGCGTTTTGTCCAACAACAGAGAGCGTAGAGTATCTTTATTCTGCCGGGATTTAAACATCGAGTATGTACACAAAGCTGGAAAACCCGGAGTTAAGGGTTTAGGCCGGCTTATTAAGAAGCTCGGCGTTAAAAACCATAAAAACACAGTTATTATCGGCGACCAGGTGTTTACCGATGTGCTATGCGGAAACAGAATGGGTATTCACACTATTTTAGTTAAGCCTGTTTCTAAAAAGGATGAGTTTGGGACATGGCTTAAAAGAGGCGTCGAGTCAATCATCATAAATTTATATTTAAAACGTTTAAAATGCAAATAAAGAGGTTTTTTATGAAAGCGAATAAAAATATAAACGGGAAAACAAATGTTTACGGCATTATCGGCGACCCAGTGAAACATTCTTTTTCACCTATAATACACAATACGATTTCAAAGGCTATAGACGGGGATTTTGTGTATGTTCCTTTTCACGTGAGAGAGGGATATGTCGAGGATGCCGTAAAAGGGGCGTATTATTTAGGCGTGAAAGGTTTAAATGTCACGGTTCCTCACAAAAAGGCCGTTATTCCTTATCTTTGTGAGATTGAGAGGCGAGCCGAGGCTATCGGCGCCGTAAACACCCTTAAATATACCGATAACGGATATATTGGATATAATACCGACATTTTGGGAATTTTATATTCTTTCCAAAACAGAGGTATTTACATAAAGAATAAAAGGGTTTTAATTATCGGGGCGGGAGGAAGCGCCTGCGCCGCTTTAGTTTTAGCGGTTTCAGAGGGGGCGGAGTCGGTTGTTATCGCTAATCGCACCATTTCAAACGCTCATAACCTTAGAGAGCACATTTTGAAGTTCTATGACGCCGATATTTCTGTATGCGGGACAGATGAGATAAATGACATTGAGAGAGCGGACATTGTAATTCAGACGACTACTTTGGGATTTGGGAAGAACATTGGGCTTTCCCCGATTAAAGACAAAAGCTTTTTTAAAAACAAAAATGTTTCCGCTGTTTTCGATACAATTTATATACCCCCGAAAACTGAGTTTTTAAAGGACGCCGAGAGCCTTGGCGTTACGGCTATTAATGGTTTTGATATGCTGATTTATCAAGCTGTCGCCGCTTCTGAGATATGGTTTGATAGAAAATATGACGTGGAATTTGTAAAAGATTTAAAAGACGAGCTCTCGCTGTTTTTTAACTGACATAGGAAGTTCTTGTCTTTTTAAGCGGGAATACTTACTCTTGTATTCATAGGGAGTGCAAGCCAGGTTGCAAGGGCGAGCGGCAAAACAAAGTTTTGCCACCAGCCTCCCACTGAATACAAAGGCGAATACTTTCGCCGTAGGTTATGAGAATTTTTGTGTAACAAAAATTCGAGTAGTCTTGACATAAATTTTGACTACGCGGGGAGAGTATGGCTATAAATAGTGAGAGAGTTTTAAGAGGCTATTAGACGGTTATAGTATAGGGGATTAAAGTTGTCTTTAACGTGTGTGTGAAAACTGAATTCTCAATTATAGTGTACCAATGATAAACCAATAGATAAATTTTAAAAAATCTGATATATTGAGGAATTCTTTTATTGGACTTTTCTAAAAATCTTCTAATCTTTATAACGAATTTTTAGAAAAAGATTATTATGCGGTCTGTGATTTTTAACTAATTAATACACAGTATAGTTTTCAGACACATTATGATATAAATTAAAATATTTATGGAGAGGTGCTGATGTTATAAATGGATACGATAGATACTATGGAGCTTAAAAATTCTATGGAGGAGTTTGTAGAGAGATATATTGACGGGGTGATGAAAGAGCTTGATATGTGCACATGTCAGAAATGCAGGTTTGACGTTATGGCTATCGCTCTTAACAATCTTCCGCCACTTTACACGGTGACGAGAAACGGCGCTTTATTTAATAAGGTTAAATCTATGGAGAGCCAGTCAGGCGCTAAAATTATTTCTGAGATTACAAAAGCCGCCAAAATTGTTATGAAGGACGCTAAACATTATGAGAAAAAAGAAGAGTAACGTTATTCTTATTGGATTTATGGGATGCGGGAAGTCCAGCGTCGGTAAAAGAATAGCCCAGAATTTTGAGTATAAATTCGTGGATACCGACTTGGAAATTCAGAACATAAGCGGAATGTCAATAAACGATATTTTCGCTAAATACGGAGAGGATTATTTCAGGAAGCTTGAGAGAAATTATTGTAAGCTTTGCGCCTTGAACGACGGATATATAATTGCCACGGGGGGCGGAGTTATTAAAAACGATGAGAATGTCCGAAACTTGAAAATAAACGGTTCTGTGATTTATCTTAAATGCGGTGCTGAGAAAATTTATAAAAATATTAAAAACGACACTACAAGGCCCCTTTTAAACGGCGCTGAGGACAAGCTTTTAAGAATCTCATCACTGCTTCTTGAGAGAGAGCCTTTGTATGAGAGGCACGCTGATTTTACTATTGACATAACCGAGATGAGACTCGAGGAAAGCGCGTGGCAAGTGGGCAGAGAACTTAGGAGGCTTGGTTTTTTATGAAAAAAGTGAGGCTTATAAACGGCCCGAATATTAATTTCACGGGAATAAGGGAAAAGGGAGTCTATGGGGATTTAAGCTATGAAAGGATTATTGAGATTGTAACAAAAAAGGCGGACGAGATGGATTTTGAGATAGACTGTTTTCAGTCTAATTATGAAGGTGGGATTATCGACTATATACAGAGATGTTTTTTAGAAAAAGCGGACGGCATTATTATTAATCCAGGGGCTTTTACTCATTACAGCTATGCCATAAGAGACGCCATAGCTTCCGTCGGGATACCAGTTATTGAGGTGCATATGTCAAATATTCACAGCCGTGAGGAGTTTAGACACTTATCCGTTACAGCGCCCGTATGCGAAGGGCAGATATGCGGATTTGGGCATTTCGGGTATATTATGGCCCTTTTTGCTCTTGACAATATTTTTAAGGAAAGCTGAGTTTTGTTTTTCATGGTTTTAACTGGAAGAGGAACCCCCCTCTTTTTAAGTGGGGGTACTTACTCTTGTATTTAGGGAGAGCTCAAGCTCCTACTGAATATAGAGGCGAATACTTTCACCGTAGGTTATGAGAATTTTTGTTATACAAAAATTCGGGTAGTCTTGACTTTGCAACGAAATTTTACAGCATATTCACTTTTTTCCAAAAAAGTATTGAATTTATACTTTGTTTTCTGTTATAATAAAATAACAGGCACAGTTTTTTTTAAGGAGGATTTTTTTATATGATTTCAGCCAGTGAATTTAGAAACGGCGTTACTGTTGAATATGAGGGCGACGTTTATACAATTCTTGAGTTTCAACATGTTAAACCCGGTAAGGGCGCGGCTTTTGTCCGCACCAAAATTAAAAATATTAAAACCGGAAGCGTTGTTGAGAAAACTTTCAGACCCACTGAAAAAATGTCTAAGGCTTTTGTTGACCGCAAGGATATGCAGTATTTATATTCTGACGGCGAGTTATTCCACTTTATGGACAACGAGACTTTTGAGCAGATTTCTATAAACGCCAGCGACGTGGGCGATACTCTTAAATTTGTTAAGGAAAACGAGATGGTTAAAATTCTCTCTTACAATGGCGAGATTTTTGGCATTGAGCCTCCTTTGTTCGTTGAGCTTGAGATTACGGACACCGAGCCGGGCTTTAAAGGAAATACAGCCACAGGCGCAACTAAGCCGGCCATCGTTGAGACGGGAGCCAGCGTAAACGTTCCTTTATTTGTAAATCAAGGCGACGTTATTAAAATTGACACTCGTACCGGAGAATATTTGAGCAGAGCTTAAAGGTTATAAACTATAAGTTTAGCGGTTTGATTAAATACGCGAAAAAGGTGTAAGCTCTCCTTTAATTTATAAGCGTTTATTTGTTAAACTTATTTCATAAGCTGAATAAGTTCCACTGCTTTTTAAGCGGGGGAACTTACTCTTTTATTTATAGGGAGTGTAAGCTCCCACTGAATACAAAGGCGAATACTTTCGTCAGTTGGATACGAGAATTTTTGTTATACAAAAATTTAAGCAGTCTTGACAGTATTTTTTTGTGTTAGTGTATTTTCGGTTTTAAATCCCTAATAGTTTTTAGGGGTTTATTTTTTTTATAAAATGCCGATATTAATTATATATGGCGGTTTATGGTCAAGTATAGTGAACAAATTTGAAAATAACGCGAGTTCAGCGACTGGAAATTCTTTTCGCATCAGGATTTTAACCGACAGAGGAAGTTTTCCCGTTTTTTAAGGGGGAAAGTTCCGCTTGTATGCAAAGGGAGCGCAAGCTCACGCTGAATACAAAGGCGAATAAGTTAGCCGTCGGATACGAGAATTTTTGTTATAGAAAAATTCGAGTAGTCCTGACCCGACAGAGGAAGTTTCCCCGTTTTTTAAGGGGGAAAGTTCCGCTTGTATGCAAAGGGAGCGCAAGCTCACGTTGAATACAAAGGCGAATAAGTTCGCTGTCGAATACGAGAATTTTTGTTATAGAAAAATTTGAGTAGTCTTGACCCGACAGAGGAAGTTTCCGTGTTTTTTAAGGGGGAAAGTTCCGCTTTTATTCAAAGGGAGCGCAAGCTCACGCTGAATACAAAGGCGAATAAGTTAGCCGTCGGAT
>CANOGI010000041.1 GCA_947565475.1 uncultured Eubacteriaceae bacterium | reverse complement strand
GCAACCATTGACGCTTTTTTGCTTAAATCATATATTGGTAGATATATTTCTTTTGATGTAATATTAGCTATAATCAACGAAAGTATTATTATAATTGACACTACTATTATCACCGTTACCAATACAACAGTTTTTGACATATTTATATTGTTATTAATTTTCTCTATAGTGGCGTCAGACAAGTCTGACATATATGTATACACTGTATTCATATCATTAGTTATAGCTGTACTTTTATTGATACAATCTGAAACTGTTCGTCTATCTTTTTTCTGAATAGCATTTTCAAATTCTGTAAGAACAGGAAGTAATTCTTCATCGGTTAAATATACTATATCATCAGCTGCTAAATTTCCATTCTCTTTCATAATATCCGTTGAATTTGAATCACTTTCCAAAGAAGTCCTATAATTTCGCAAGTTTTCTTTTAAAGTATCAAGTTTTTTATAAATATTTTCTGTTTCTATTTTTACATTTTCAGTCGAATTAAATAAATTATCTTGCACAACTATTGTATTAAGAGAACGCCTCAAATCATTAGTAATTATTAAAGAATTGCTGACCTGTGTTGAACGATAATACGCTCCGTCTTGTAAATTAGTATAATTTTCGCTTATTTTAAATAAGCTAAATATACCTATAATGGCTATAAGCACTGAAAAAAAAATTATTACATAAAATCCAAATTTAATTTTCGTTTTTATTGGCGCGTTTTTATAAAATTTTTTCATAAAATACCTCCCATTAGTTTATATTTATTTATACATATTATACCATTAATTATTAGATTAATAAAGATTTTTTTAATTTTAATATAAGTTTGACAAAAATTTATAGTTAATATAACCTTTTTCTATCGCAAAAAGGTTATCGGAGTATATCCATATTCTCTGTAAATATATGTATCTATTCCCGTTCCATCAACATAGACTATATGTTCTCGATTCTTTTTATATATTCCTTTACTTTTTCCTGATTTTATTCTTTATAACATTTACTCTTTTTTTCGCGTGATTTTCAATAATTTGCGTGCCTTACTTCTCACTTTTTACGTACACTTAAACTCTTACACTGCTTCCTTTTGATACGCTTCTGGATGCTTTTCGACATACTTTTTTAATTTTTGTTTCCCCCAATGCGTGTCCTATATTCAATTACTCTTTTTTATATCTCTCTAGATAACTCATATTTTTATTATACCTTACTTTTAATTTGTTCTTAAATACTTTAACTATAAGTTCTTTCTGTACTTCTAAAATTAGCGCTCATTTTTTGTCTATAAAAAATATTTTTCTGGCTTTAATTATTTATAAAATTACGATAAAATTTAATTTAGAGAATGTTTCGTATTTGCTTTAAACTATTAAAGACAGTTTTCTCAATAAGTAATATTTTTATGGCAAAACGGGAAAGATCTAAAATAATAAATAAAGGAGTGTTATTATGTCAACTTTTTTGAAAAGGCTCAAAAGCAAGGCTAAGACAACTTTAAAAATGGCTATAATCGGCTGTATGATTTCCGGAAGCGTTATGCCTGCATCAGCAGCGGATGATTTAACTGTTAATGATGTTACTCCCCATTCTTTATCGGCAAAAAGTAATTATTCACCAGTTGACGGAACAACCGGTGTTCCTTTGGGAGGTTTTGGTACAGGAGGCGTAAAATTCGACGCAAAAAAAGGTACGTTTGCCGCAATAACCAAAGCTCCTGCTGATGCCTATGATTATTCAATGCTTAATGGCGCTAAATTTCAGTTGTATACAAATAGAGGCGGTTCTGTCGAAACTGTGGATACTATGAAATCAGTTATGACGGACGGACGTTCTGAAGACGATGCTATATGGCCTATGCATTATGCCAATATGGGAATAACTAATAATGTTAAAGTAAGTCTTACGGCGTTTTCGCCATTAGATAATAAGAATTATGATAATATGAGTTTTCCCTATGCGTTTTATGAAATGACCCTTGAAAACCTTGAAAACAGTGCTGTTGACGCATCATGCGCACTTCAAGTTACTGACAGTAACCAGGTATATGTTGATGGAAAAGGCTTTAAAGGCTCAAAATGGGCAATATACGGAGCCTCCGAATATAATAACGCTGTTGTATCCGCAGGAAGCGACGGCGGATTTAACATTTCTGGAGTATTAAATAATACAATAAGCGGTAACACAAATAAAACAGCGGTTAAAGTCAGTCTTGCCGCGGGTGAAACAGCGACTGTAAAATTTGTTTTGGCATGGTATGATAATTCGGATCCAGAACGTCATTATTATCTCAATTTTAGTGATAATCCCGGCTTTTTTGCTGATAGAGGATTGGAAAATTTTGATACTCTTAAAAACAACGGAGAAGATTTTGTTAACAAAATGAGAAATTCAAATCTTCCCGATTGGTTTAGAACTCAAATTCAAAACACATTAGTAAATATATCAAACAACTCAATGTACAAAAAAGACGGTCGTGTCGCTTTTGCCGAAGGACAATGGGTTTGTTTTGGAACAATGGATCAGATGTGGCACGCACGTCAAATTATAGCTCAGTTTGTTCCGTTTTACGCTTGGAGAGAACTCGAGTATTGGGCAAGAACGCAAAGAGATGACGGACAGATACATCATGATTTTAATACTGACGCTGAAGATAAGCCTCCTCGCTCAGAACTTGTTGGCTGGGATGACCATGAACATAAAGATTATAGAAATATAGACAAATGGGTAGACCTTAACTGTGGATTAATTGTTTCCGTTTATGAAACTATGCAATTAACAGGAAATATACCAGCAAAAGATTTTCTGAAGGGCAAAGAACCTATTTCCGATGACATAACTATGTTGGATTATTTTTGGCCTCATATGAAAAAAGCCGGAGACCGTATATTAAAACAGGTAGAACTTTACGGTAACAAAGAATATCCATATACTTTTGACTCATCTGAGAACTCATATGATGCGGGCGGCGATCCTAATCCTTTTAACGCCAGTATGTCAGCCGTAGCTTATGAAATTATGGCTAAAATAGCGACTGAAAGAGGTGAAACAGCCGAGGCAGATAAATATATAAACGCATATAACACAGTTAAAGAATCCTTCGCGGCTCGTTATCTTACAAATAATTTCCCCAAGGAGCCTGTGTGTGAGTCATTTTTCGCGGGACAATGGTTATCAATGCACTTAAAATTAGGTCAAATTTGGACAGACGAGCAGACGGATTATGTCATTGAACAGCTTGATAGTTATTACCATCCTTATTACTGGGGTATGGGAACATTAAAGGGTACATATACTGAATGGACACCTTACTCTCTTGTACATTATGGCGGACTTTTACTTCATACAAGACGAGAAAATATTTTTGAAAAGTATCATATGGACTCATACAAACGTCATTATAACGATAGAAATCAGGTTTTTAACCATCAGTTAGGTATTTTACCGGCGGTTACAACGCCTAATTACAACGCCACAAGTACCGGTGGTCATATGCAGTATATCAGTATGCCTTCATTATGGCGCAACTACAACGATATTGTAGGATATTACCGTGATCAGAGAAGCCAAGATATATGGGTACAGCCAAGACTATTACCGGAAATGAATAATAAAATGGAAAATGGATTATTTATTATGCCCGAGGGTTATGGTACTGTTGACTGTATCGAAACTGGAGATGTTAATCAGAATCAAGAAATGACGGTAAAGACGGAGAATTCTATACATGTCAACAAGATTCATCTTCTGGATAATTTCAGCGGCGACACTCTCCCTACAGTTAAAATCAATGGAACAACTGTTGATTCTGGTAAAATTCAAAGAATCGGAATAGGCTATGACAAAGAGCTTGTTGTTAAATATAACGGAGAAATTAACAGTAATGGTATTACTATAGAAACAAGCGGTATTGCGGGATATACAATTCCAGCCTTGCCAGAAGACCCGTTAGTCGGTCCTGATGACGGAAAGAGCGGAGAATTAAAAAATGCCTATAACAATATACCTGCCGTAATAGCCGAAACCAAAACTAAAATTGACACTTTTACCCCTACTGGGCAAGAATCATACGTAAGAAATCAGGATAATTATGATAATCATATTATATTTGACAATGTGGAATTCGGAGATACAGGCGCGGGTACAATTACAGCAAAGGTTGCGAGTGAGTATGAAGGCTTTAAGCTACATATTGAACTGGATAGGCTTGGCGGCAAGGAAATAGGAACAATAACTGTTCCAAATACAGGCGGTGAGCAAGTTTGGAAAGAAGTCACTTGCATGCTTAATGAAACCATAACGGGCAATCATAGCATAGTTATTACATTTGACGCAGCCGGTCCATTGGATCCAAGATTTATTAATCTTCAAAGTATCAAGTTTTTACAGGCGGACGGAAGACTTGACAGAAGCTCATGGGAAGCTAAAGCATCAAAAAATAATGGAAGTATCTCGGCTATATTAGACGGAGATATAGAAACAAATTGGCATGGCAGTAATCAGGAAGTTGGAAAAAATGTAATAATTAATTTTGGTAAGAAAGAAAAATTCAATAAAATTACTCTTGAAAATGTAGATAAAAATAAAAATGATCACCCCAAGGGTTATAAAATTTACATTTCACAGGATGGAAAGAACTTCGGCAATCCAATTATCTCAGGAAATTCGTCAGGCGATGCGTTACTCAATATTACCTTTGATGACCAAGAAGCGCAATACATCAAAATTGAGGTAAGCGAAGCGGAAACAACTAAATATTGGAGAATTGCCGAACTTAATGTATTTTATGTAGAGCCGGTGGAGATAGTATACCCTGATTCTGTAGTAGGAATATTCTCCGGAACAGAAGCTATACACCCGATTGACGCTGGAGGATATTTTAATACCTCAAAATACAACAATAATGAGGCAACTTCTTCAAGGATTACTGAGAATAGTGAAAGAGCGTTATTTGTTGATGGTATAAACGATGATATTAAAGCTATATTTGCTGACCCCGCTGACAATACAAAATTAGCCTCAAGATACAGCGCTTACTTTTTAAGTTATATAGGAAAAGGCAGCGCAAGCGGTAAAGATTATGATATAAAACCCACTATTGAAAATATAACACTTCCTGCCGGAGATTATACTATTTATTACTTTGGCGGTGGTACTGATAAGGATGTAATAGTCGATTTTCCAGGTACTACAAATGACAAAGTTACTATAGATGACTCTAAAGCAGCGTATAAATTCGCGACAATAGGAAGTAAAAATCATGCTATGAAAGAGATTAAAATTACTCTCAAAGAAAACTATACCGGAGATATTACCTTTTATAATGACTCAAATTGGCTTCCTGATCTTTATTCTGTTACAATTAAAAGTCATCAGCCTATTCCTGAGAAAACCAAAACAGAAATTACAGCCTTTAATCAAGAAACAGGAACAGTTACTTTGACGAGAGGTGAGAATTTACCGGACAACGCTATTGTTATTGTAACAGGATATAACAGTAATGGAAGTATAACAGATATTAAAAATACTCCTGTGGGTGCTGGTAACGAAGTTACAGTTGGTAAAGTTACAGGTGATTCAGTTAAAATATGTATTTGGAATTCTCTCGAAAATATGATACCATTATGCAATGCGTATACAAAATAGATGAGTTATAAAAATTGATTTTATTTTATTAATTCACTATAGGAATAAAAAATTAAGCTTTTTATTTTTCAGTTGTATAAAGGCGTTATTCAGTAATTAATCTATTACAATAGGACGTTTCTATAAGCTATATCAATAAAATATAGTTTTGGGAAACGTCCTTTTATAATATAACCTTTAGCGATGTTTTTTAAGTAAGGATAGTATGCGGTATAATAGAGGTTAATACTTTAAGATAATATAAATTCAATGGAAATATTTTTTGAATGTATTTGATATTTTAGGTATATACTATAATTTTCCAAAATAAAATACATAATAAATTTCTGTCGAACTCACATTATTTTATTTTTTTCTCATTGAATTTAAAACAGCAAGCAAGGCCACACCAACATCAGCGAAAACAGCGAGCCACATTGTAGCTAATCCAAAAGCGGCTAATATAAGAACAATAAATTTAACTACAAGAACAAATCCTATATTTTGTTTTATAATATTTAATGTATTTTTAGAAATTCTAATAGCGTCGTCTATCTTTGAAAGCTCATCATTCATAATAACAATATCAGCCGCTTCAATAGCCGCGTCAGAACCAACTCCCCCCATCGCCGCTCCAACATCCGCCATAGCCAAAACAGGAGCGTCATTTATTCCATCTCCAACAAAAAGAACTTTTCCAGATTCATTTCTCATCATAATTTCCTCAAGTTTTTCCACTTTGTCTTGAGGAAGCATATCAGAATAAACCTCATCAATAGAAAGCTTTCTCGCAACATTTACAGCCGCTTCTTTTTTATCTCCTGTAAGCATTATTGTTTTTAAACCTCTGTCTTTTAGCCTTTTAACAGCGAAAAAACTATCTTCTTTTATCGTATCACATACTGAAATCTCGCCCGAAAACTTATTATCATAAGAAACAAAAATATTTGTGTCATCCTTAAATTCCTCGAAAACATTAATATTATATTTCTTCATAAGCTTAAAGTTACCGACAATAATTTTTTTACCTTCAATTTCTCCTACAATACCATAACCACCTATTTCCTCAAAATTCAAAACCTCAAAACAATCTTTTCCAAAATCAGACTCGTATTTAGCAACAACAGCTTTAGCGACGGGATGATTAGACAATTTCTCAACACTGTACGCAAGCTTCATGAAGAACTTTTCATCCATATTCTTCGTAATTATTTTATCAACAGAAAAAATACCCTTTGTAATAGTACCTGTTTTATCGAAAACAACGGTTTTAACTTCACGCATAGTTTGTAAATAAGTACTCCCCTTTATAAGTATACCTCTTTTTGAGGCATATCCTATTCCACTAAAAAATCCTAGAGGAATAGAAATAATTAACGCGCATGGGCAAGATGATACAAGAAAAATTAACGCTCTCTCAAGCCATTGTCCAAAAGTTTCAAACCCCATAATAAATGTAGGGAGCAAGGCAATAACAACAGCTGATAAGACAACCACGGGAGAATAAATTTTAGCGAATTTAGTAATAAAATTCTCAGTTTTAGATTTTTTGCTTCCCGCGTTTTCCACAAGATTTAAAATTTTTGATACGGTAGAACCCTCATATTTTTTCAGAGCCTTAACTTTAAGCACTCCGCTTTGGTTTATAGAACCGCTTAACACCTCATCGCCCTCTGATACTGACTTTGGCAGACTCTCCCCTATCAACGCTGACATATCAACAAAAGAACAACCCTCCAATATAATTCCGTCAACAGGCACTTTCTCACCGGCTTTAACTATTACAATATCACCTATCTCAACACCTTGAGGACTGACTGTTTTTATGTCCTCGCCATCAATAACAGTAGCCGTTTCCGGAACTATGTTCATAAGCCCTTTAATAGACTTTCTTGACTTTTCCACAGCTCTGTCTTGAAAAAACTCTCCTAACTGATAAAATATCATAACAGCTACAGCCTCGTTATATTCTTTTATAAAAAACGCGCAAAAAGTCGCTATAAACATTAAAAACTTTTCATCAAAAATTTGGCCTCTGGTTATATTCCTCAAAGCACCCCAAATAACGTCATATCCTGTTATTAGATAAGCGATTATAAATAAAGTTAAATTTATATAATCCGGCATGTCAATGAGCATTCCCATAGCGAGCATTCCTAAACCAACCAAAAGTCTCACAAGCTTAACAACGGCACTCTCTCTTGTCTCTTCCCCAAAATCTTCTTTTAATTCTTTCTCAAAAACTTTGACTCCAGGTTCTATTTTTTTAACTATCTTTGTAATTTCATTAATAATTCTTTTTTTATCCTTTAAATTCTGAAACTCAATAATAATTTCTTTATTCATAAAATTAAGATAAACACTTTGTATATTTTCAATTTTTTTTACATTCTCCTCGATTTTCATTCCGCAATGAGCGCAGTTTAATCCTTCGAGCCCTATTATAAAAGATTTTTTTGAGCTTTTTTCTTCATTTTTTTCATAAACATTTACGTTAGGCTCAAATTTTTTAACTATATCCACAATCTCATTTACGACAATATTTTTATCTTGTAGACTTTTTAATTTTATCTTAATTTCCTTATTAATAAAATTAAGATAAGCCTCTTCAACCTTATCAAGTTTCTTTACATTTTCCTCAATTTTCTCCGCGCAATGAGGGCAGCTCAATCCATCAAGCTTAAACTCAATCTCTCTCTTCATATAAATCAGCTCCTTTCTTATGAATAATATGACACATACTTTGTTGTAAAAGTAAATTGACATGTTCATCGTCAAGTGAATAGATAACGGCTTTGCCCTCTTTTCTAAATTTAACAAGGTCATTCTGTCGTAAAACCCTTAACTGATGAGAAACGGCAGATTGAGTCATATTAAGAGATTCCACTAAATCCCCGACACACATTTCTCCTCCCAATAAAGCGTATAAAATTTTTATTCTAGTAGAATCACCAAAAACCTTAAAAAAATCAGCAATATCATAAATAAGCTCTTCAGATAAGCTTTCTTTCTTTACTCTTTCAACAACATCTTTATGCACGCAAGTACAGATCTCACAAAAATCAGTAATTTTTTCTTTCATAAAAAATAACCTCCTTAATAAGCTTTATATTTGTGAACATATATTCATATATCGATATATTGATTTTTATACAAAGCGGTTATATAAACCTCACTACATATGAATAATTATTCATATATCTATATAATATATAGTTTTTAATCTTTTGTCAATAGTTTTATCAAGAAAAATTACGTTAAAAATAAAAAAGATAGTTGTCACAAACTATATAAATATGTTATAATAACGAAAAAAGATATGCGGGTGTGTTATGAGAAAAAATAATTTACAATTAAAATCAGTTCTTTCAATTATTATAGTGATAATTTTGCTAATTATAGGCACATTTTATTACATAAATGATATACGAAATTCTCTTTGGAAACAAGCTGTTTCGGAAATTCTTGAAGTAACTTCTCAAGGTAGCCACGCTTTTGAGCTTTATATTGAGAAAGATATGCAAATGCTTACTCGAATTGAAAAACATCTCTCCTTAAATAGCTCTAAAAATAAGACTTCTATAATAGATAGCATAAAAGCTTTTAAAGATTTAGACGTTGATTTTACGGTTATTGATTCAGATAATGGTATAATGTATAGCAAAAATATATATAACACCAGAAAAATAAGCGCTGACGAGTTAAAGACATACACAAGTTTTTCCACTAAAGGAGTAAGAGAACCTTATACGGATGAATATACAGGACAAAAAGTAATTGGCTGTTACCAGCGATTTAAATTCGCTGACGGGACTCACGGAATAGTTCAGATAAAAAGACTTGTATCCGACGTCGCTGATGAGTTTATGCTTTCATTTTACAATAACGCAGGATTTTCTTATATCGCTAACACTCATGGCGATATTTTAGTGCGTTCCTCACATAAAAATAGCAAAGATAATTTTTCCAATATTTTAGATGTAATTAAACTTTCAGGCAATAATAAAGAAGATATACTTTCTTTTAATAAAAGTATATCTATGAAAAAAGAAGGTGCCGTTCGACTTATTTTTAACGGAGAGGAAAATTTATTCGCTTTTACTCCTGTCAAAGGCACTGATGAATGGTATTTAATCGCTATCGTACCGGATTCTATTATTATGAAACACGCTAATGAGGTTTTAAAAAGCTCACAATCATTTGTTTTTCTGTTTGGAGGCGTTTTTATTATTATTGGACTTTTTATCTATATGGAAAGACTTTCCAGAAAGAAACTTATGGAAAAAGAAGGAGACGTTCAATATCGTGAACAGCTTTTTAATATTTTAGCAAATAATACAAATGATGTGTTTTTAATGTTCTCAACCAACGATCATACAGTTGAGTATATAAGTCCTAATGTTGAACGCGTCTTGGGAATATCCACAGAAGAAATAAAAAACGATATTAAAGTATTAGAGAAATATTCCTCTGATAAAAACAATGATAACGAATTTATAAATAAAGATGTAATTGATAATTTAGAAATCGGAGACTCTATAATATATGAGAAAGAGAGAATTCATAAAAATAATAAAGAACGCAGGTGGTTCATGGAAACTATCTATAAAACGTCTATAAATGATTCTGAGAGATTTGTAGCCGTTTTATCAGATAGAACACATGAGGAGCAAAGAAAACAAGTTTTGAAAGAGGCGTTAGAAATAGCTAAAACAGCTAATGAGTCTAAAAGTGTCTTTTTAAGTAATATGAGCCACGATATTCGTACTCCTATGAACGCCATAGTAGGATTATCAACACTTTTGCAACGAGATGCTCACGACCCTGAAAAGGTAAGGGAATATACTCGAAAAATTACAGCGTCAAGTCAGCATTTGCTTGGATTAATTAATGATATTCTGGATATGAGTAAAATTGAAAGTGG
The DNA here is from genome assembly GCA_947565475.1 of uncultured Eubacteriaceae bacterium. Lineage (GTDB taxonomy): Bacteria > Bacillota > Clostridia > Lachnospirales > CAG-274 > MGBC114079. The sequence continues at coordinate 1,450 of CANOGI010000041.1, read as the reverse complement.
CAAGGCAACTTTAAATATCTCCGAAATAAGCCTCGCTGAAATTATAGAAGAACTGGGAATAATGATACAGCCGCAAGCTAAAGCTAAAAATCAAAAATTTAAAATAGACGTGTATGATGTTTGCAATGAGGAAGTATTGGGAGACCAGCTTCGTATAAATCAAATATTGATTAATATTTTATCAAACGCGGTAAAATACACCCCTATAGGTGGCAGTATTGAAATGACTGTTCGTCAGCTTCCACAGTACTCAAAAAATTACGCCCGTTTTCACTTCATAGTTAAAGATAATGGAATAGGTATGTCAAAAGAATATTTAGAAACCATTTTCCAGCCTTTTACTCGAGAAGACACAAAAAAAACTTTAAACATACAAGGAACAGGGCTTGGAATGGCGATTACTAAAAATCTCGTGGATTTAATGGGCGGTACAATAGAGGTAACAAGCGAAATTAATAAAGGAACTACTTTTATAGTGGATTTAGAACTGAGAATTAAAGAACAGGATATAGACCCTGATTTCTGGAAAAAACATAATGTTACCAATTTGCTGGTTGTAGATGACGATGAGGAAATATGTTTAGGTATAAAAAATATAATGGCTGACACCGGGGTAAATATGCAATACGCCCTTGGCGGTCAAGTTGCCGTTCAAATGACAGAAAAAGCCGAGGCTGAGGGTAATGGATTCGATTTAGTCCTTATTGATTGGCAAATGCCTGATATAAGTGGAATTGAAACAGCCCGCCGTATTAGGAAAATTATTCCATCCAATGTTCCGATTATGATACTTACAGCATACGATATAAATAAGATAGAGCAAGAAGGTATAGAGGCCGGTATTGACGGATTTTTACAAAAGCCATTCTTTTTGAGTAATTTCAAACTGACTATGGATAATCTAAAAGCGGAAAATAGTAAAGATAATAACAAAGATGAAATTGAGAAAAATAGTAAAATTCTTACAGGAAAAAATATTCTTGCCGCTGAGGATATCGAGTTAAATATGGAAATTCTTCAAGAGTTGCTAAAAACCGCTGGAGCTACTTGCGATTGGGCAAATAACGGCAAAGAAGCTTTAGAAAAGTTTGAACAATCTCCTCCTGGATTTTATGACGTAATTCTAATGGATGTTCAAATGCCTGTGATGAATGGATATGAGGCAACAAAAGCTATACGCAATTGCTATCATCCGCAAGCGAAAACAATTCCTATTATCGCTATGACAGCTAACGCTTTCTCAGAAGATGTTAAAGACGCCCTCAGTTCAGGTATGAATAAGCACGTGGCAAAACCAATCGATATAGAACATCTGAAAACAGTAATAAAAGAGGTTTTGTCTTAAATATATATGCACCTTTCAGCTCAAAGCTATAAAAAACAAAATTTACACATTAAAATACTTGTTATTTAGGTTGGGATTTTTTTTGATATTTTTGACAGTTTTGGT
>CANOGI010000040.1 GCA_947565475.1 uncultured Eubacteriaceae bacterium | reverse complement strand
AAAAATTTGAGTAGTCTTAACTAAGGTGAGTACAGACTCTCTTTGAATATAGAGGTGGAATTGTCCGCTGTGGGGAATAAGTATTTTCGTGAGATAAAAATACTTATAGTCTTTGATATTTTTACACGCGGGACGGGTAATTTCGCGTACAGTCAATAAGCTTATTTCGAGGTGAGGCTTTATAGCTTTAATCTCGCGGCGGTTTTAATATAATTAACAAAATCGCCGTAAGTTATCATCTATGGGACGGAGTTCCAGAGATTTTTAACTTTATGGAGGAAGATAATTTATGGAAAATCAATTTGATAAAATTATGGATGTTGAGATTTCCGAAAAAATGAAAACGTCTTATATAGATTACGCCATGAGCGTTATTGTGGCGAGGGCTCTTCCGGACGTCAGAGACGGCCTTAAACCTGTTCACAGACGTATTCTTTACGCTATGAACGAGCTTAATTTAGACCCGTCCAAAGGATATAAGAAATGCGCGAGAATTGTCGGCGACACAATGGGTAAATATCACCCACACGGCGACGCCGCTATTTACGACGCTCTCGTGAGGCTTGCTCAGAATTTCTCGATGCGTTATCCGCTTGTTGATGGTCACGGGAATTTTGGAAATATAGACGGGTATCCGGCGGCGGCGCAAAGGTATACAGAGGCAAGAATGAGCCGTATTTCCCTTGAGATGTTAGCGGATATTGATAAAAATACTGTTAATCTTACAGATACATACGACGGGGAGACAAAAGAGCCGGAGGTTCTTCCATCAAGATTTCCTAATCTTTTAGTAAACGGCTCTTCTGGTATCGCCGTAGGTATGGCAACCAATATACCCCCTCATAACTTGACAGAAGTTATAGACGGTATTGTAAAGATAATTGATAATCGTATTTTAGAGGGAAAAGACACGGATATAGACGAGCTTACGTCTATTATTAAAGGCCCTGATTTTCCGACAGGGGCTACTATTTTAGGAAAAAACGGCATATTAAGCGCCTACAGAACGGGAAGAGGCAAAATAAATATCCGTTCCGAGGCGGAGATTGAGACTCTTCAAAACGGTAAGGAAAGAATCATAATTACGGAAATTCCATATCAGGTGAATAAATCACGTATGATTGAGAAAATAGCCGAGCTTGTTAAAGACAAAAAGGTTGAGGGAATCTCAAGCCTTAATGACGAGACGAGCAGGGAGGGCATAAGGGTTGTTATTGAGTGCAAGCGAGAGGCAAACGCTACTGTTATTTTAAATCAGCTTTACAAATACTCATCTCTCCAGGAGTCTTATACAATTAATTTTCTCGCTATTGTAAACGGCGAGCCTAAAATACTCAATCTCAAAGATATGCTTCTTTATTATATTGAGCATCAAGAAGAAGTAGTTACGAGAAGAACAAAATTTGATTTGGACAAGGCCCTTAAAAGAGCCCATATAGTGGAGGGATTTTTAAAGGCGTTAGACCACATTGACGAGGTTATAAATATAATAAGAAACTCTCAGACGACAGCCGAGGCTAAAGAAAGGTTAAAAGACAGATTTGACTTTACGGAAGAACAAGTTACCGCTATTGTTGAGATGAGGTTAAGAAGTCTGACAGGTCTTGAGAGGGAAAAACTTGAGAACGAGTATTCTGAGCTTATGGAGTTTATTGCCGAGATGAGAGCGATTTTATCTGATAAAAACAGGCTTTTTCAAGTTATAAAAGATGAGCTTTTAATTATAAGAAAAAGATACGGCGATGAGAGAAAAACCAAAATTATTAATGATTTCGGCGAGATAGACATAGAAGACCTTATCGAGGATGAGATGAGCGTCGTTACTCTCACAAGACTTAATTATATAAAACGTATACCTCTTGATACTTATAAAAGTCAAAACAGAGGCGGTAAAGGAATAATAGGTATGCAGACGAGAGATGAGGACCTTGTTAAAAATATTTTTCTCTCAAGCAATCACGACTATATATTCTTATTTACCAATAAAGGAAAAGTTTATAAAATAAAAACCTATGAAATTCCGGAGGCGGGCAGAACAGCTAAAGGAACACCTATTATCAACTTGCTTAACTTATCAGCTGATGAGAAGATAAGCGCCGTTATTCCTATAAGGGAATTTAATTTTAATACTGAGAGCGGTGACTCTTCTGAGGAGGAGAGAAATTCAGATGTTTTTGAGGAGAATTATGAGCTTTCGGAAGAATCGGCGGACACCGACGGAACGGGTAACGGGGATTATCTTGTTATGACCACAAAAAAAGGCATAATCAAGAAAGTCGAGACGGAGAAATTCTCAAATATAAGAACATCTGGTCTTATCGCTCTTAATCTTAAAGACGGCGACGAGCTTATATCAGTTAAAAGAACTGATGGAAAGGGTCTTATTTTTATAGCGACAAAGTTTGGAATGACTATAAAATTTGACGAGAAAGACGTCAGGGCAATGGGAAGAACCGCTTCGGGAGTTCACGCCATTAAACTTAAAGACGACGACGAGGTTATCGCTTCTGAGATTGTGAGCGACGGATATAAAATGCTTATCGTTTCGGAAAAAGGTTTTGGCAAGTGTACAAGCGCTGATGAATTTAGGCTTCAGTCAAGAGGCGGGTTTGGTACAAAAGGATATAAAATTACCGAGAAAACGGGTAATCTTGTTGGCGTAAGTATGGTAAACGACAACGAGGAGCTTATGATGATTACAAGCGACGGCGTTGTTATCAGGATAAGAGTTAAGGATATTTCCAATTCGGGCAGAGTGACTCAAGGGGTTAAGCTTATTAACGTGGGAGAAAATGTTAAAGTTATGAGCATAGCCAAAATTGAAGAGGAAAGTATTGAGTCGGAGGACTCAGCCGAGGATTTGGATGAGGATGAGTAAAATGAGATTTTTTCGGTGATTTTATTTTGTCCGAGAAGGCGTATACACTAATTTAAGGTAAATATTGAGGCTCTGCCTCAAACGCGCTAACTTAAAAGATTAAAACCGTGGGACGCTATTCCACAATCTTTAAGTTAGTGTGTATAGGGGTTTTAAGGTATAGAGTCTTAAAACCCTTTTATATACAAAGGTGTTAGGGACTGAAAAATAATTTTCACAAAACGCTAAGAGTATATAAAAAGCTGGCTGACCGCGAGAAAAACTTTAGTGATGTTTACGTTTATAGTTAATCAAATTTAACATATAGTAAAGAATATTTTACGGGCATAAAATACTGGAATTTTAGTGAAAGCGTATAGAGTATTGTGAAACAATCCGGAAAATTTCAGGGTAAAATTGATGTTTTACTTTCTTTTAAATTGATTCACTATAACCATATTTCAAAAATATTACAATTATATTTCAAAAATATAACAATTTTAAAAATAATTAAAAAAATAATCTTTTTTTTCTTGTTTCCACTTGACTTGTTTTTTGTTATCTAATATAATGGAAACAGTGCTTGGACATAAATTAAATTTATTTATCGGACGAAAGTCAATTTATAACGTCTGAAAGACGAATGAGAGCGAGTTTATTTTTAAGTGATGTCTGAGGGGCTTTTATATATTAGGTGCTTTTGAGATTTACCAGATATATGTAGTCTAAGGCGAACGATAGCGTAAAATTTATTATAACGCTGGTGTTCGTACTCGGCAAGGGGCGGTGATAAAATCAACGTCTATATAGAGTAAAATTTAAGACGGCTCTTTTATGTTCAAAATATATTTTTATTTTTAATTCAGAAAAAGAGGGAGGCGTGTTGAAGTGAAAATGACATTTCAGCCAAAGAAAAGACAGAGAAGCAAAGTTCACGGTTTCAGAAAAAGAATGAGCACCAAAAACGGCAGAAAGGTTTTGCTCAGAAGACGCAGAAAAGGCAGAAAGGTTTTATCCGCTTAATTTTAAAAGTTATTTAAAATTGTAATTTTTTATTAAATTTTAAATTGGTTTTTATTATATATAATAAGAACTTAAATCTAAAGATAAAATAAGTTTTTTGGTTAAAGAGAAAGGAGTTATACTCCTTTCTCTGCCGTTAAAATCGGCGCCTTTTTGTTTCGTTATTGGTTTATAAAAATTTGGGCCGCTTTTTGTGGCCTTTTATTCTTAATGTAAGGATTGAATGGTTTTGATTTTTACGGAGTCTTTAAAAAAAAATTATCAGTTCAAATTTGTTTATAACAGAGGGAAATCTATCGCAAACAAATATTTGGTTATGTATGTTTTGAAAAATGGAAAAGATTTTAACAGACTTGGTCTTTCGGTGAGCAAAAAGGTTGGTATAAGCGTCATAAGGAGCAGGGTTACAAGACTTATAAGAGAGAGTTATAGATTATCGGAGAAAAATGTCAAACGGGGGTTTGATATTATTGTAATTGCGAGAAACTCATGCAAGGACGCTTCTTTTGATTGTATAAGCAAATCTCTCGGTCATTTGATTAGAAAGCACAATTTAGATGACCGCTAAATTTTAATTGATTTTTATTTATTGTTATTGTCAGAGGCGTTTATATGAAGAATATTTGTTTATTTGTTATAAAGTTTTACAGAAAGTTTATATCACCTCTTAAAAGGCCTTGCTGCCGGTTTTATCCGACATGTTCAAGCTATGCTTATGAGGCTTATTCAAAATATGGTTTTTTTAAAGGTACTTATCTTACGGTATGGAGAGTTTTGAGATGCAACCCTTTTTGCAAGGGGGGTTATGACCCTGTGCCGTAAAATTTTATAATGGTATTATTTTAATCTACTGAGGAAGTTTCCCGATTTTTAAACGGGGGAAGTTTATTTTTGTATTCAGATTAAGCGTAAGCTAATTTAAGGCTATTATGAAAATTTTGGACAAACTTTATGCTTTTGATATAAAAAGTTTATACGCGTTCGGTAAAATTTAATCATTGCCAAAAACGGCTTAAAAACTATGATAAAACCTTTAGGGGAGGGCGAATCATCATTAAATATTAATGGTTTTGAGTTTATGTCGATGTTTTAAGGATTTTATTCGAAATTATGGAACTTATTAATTCGCTGTTTTTATACAGCTTTTATTTGGGAGGTATTTTATTTTGATTTGCGTAAGCTCTTTTATTACTTTTTTAACCAATGTAATACCTGATGAGCCGGGATTTATTGTGGGTCCTATCTCATGGGTGTTGGGCGTTATTTTAAATTTTGTTTTTAACGTTGTTTATTTTATCACGGAAAATTTCTCTCTTGGAATTACTATTATTGTGGTTACTATTATAGCGAGAGTTCTTATGCTTCCGCTTTCTTTTAAACAGCAGAAGTCTATGGTCGTTATGCGGAAAATTCAGCCGGAGATTAAAAAAATTCAGGATAAATATAAGGACGATATGGCTGACCCGGAAGTTAAAAGAAAGATGAATACGGAAATGCAGAAGCTGTATTCTCAAAATAATTATAATCCTTTAAGCGGCTGTCTGCCTTTATTGATTCAGCTACCTATATTTATCGCCTTATATTATATAATGCAGAATTCTTACGCTTTTATTGATACTATAAATGATTCTTACATGGAAATCAGCAATGTTATAGTACAGGAAGTAAATGAGGACAAGGAAAGCGGTTCGAAGCTTTTAGAACGAAGAGAAGAAGTTTTAAAAATCAAACAGAAAAATGAGGGCGAGCGAAGCGACGAGGAAAAAGAGCTTATATCAGAATATGATTCTAATAAGTTCACTTTTTGGTATGAGTTTTCTAAAAATGATATTTACCCCATGATTCCGGAGGATATGAAAAATCCTGAGCCTGACAGCGGCGACGAGGAATTTAACACATTGAAACCGGCGCATATGGTAAAAGCTTTTGACAAGCTTAGCGCAGAACAATGGAAAAGTATTAAAGAAGTTTTTCAAAATAATGATATTGAAAAAAACCTTATTAAAAAAGAGAACATTGAGTATTTTGGACCAGGGATTAATCTTACGGAAGTTGCCGGAATAGGTTTTCCAGGGGTTATTATAACTCTTTTATCGGGTATTACGACTTTTCTCTCAAGCTGGCTTATGATGCGCAAAAATAAGGATATGGGCGGTGCCGCCGCTTCGCAGCAAAAAATTATGATGATTACCATGCCTCTTATTATGGCGTGGATTACGTCAGGGCTTCCTTGCGGTGTGGGTCTTTACTGGATTACCTCCAATATTTTTATGATTGCCCAGCAGCAGATTTTAAATAAATATTATGAAAATAAGCTTAGTATGGAAGAGGATAAATTAAATAAGGTTATAGACGAGAATCCTAAAAATAAAAATAGGAAAAATCGTAAAAGCAAGAGGTGATTTTTATGAAAAGCGTTGAAGTTACAGGAAAAACAAAAGAAGAGGCTATTAACGACGCGTTATCGCGGCTTGACGCTGTTATCGACGATGTTTTAGTGGAAGTTATTGAGGAAGGCTCAAGAGGTTTTTTGGGAATAGGGAGTAAGCCTTTTAAAGTTAAGGTTACTAAAAAGGCAAATCCTGTTAAAGTCGCCAAAGATTTTTTAAGGGAGATTTTTGTTGCTATAGGCGTGAGCGTGGACGTTAAATGCGAATTTTATGATGACAAAAATCTTGAGATTAATTTAAGCGGTGACAATATGGGCGTCGTTATCGGAAAAAGAGGACAGACTCTTGACGCTCTTCAGTATCTTACAAGCATTATCGTGAACAAAAATGACGACAAATTTGTAAACGTTACTATGAACACGGAGTTTTACAGGGAGAAAAGGAAAGAAACTCTTGAGAATCTCGCGATGAGTCTCGCCAGAAAGGCGAAACATCTTAGAAAAGATATTGTTCTTGAGCCGATGAACTCAAGCGAGAGAAGGATTATACATTCTACTTTGCAGAACGACAAATATGTGACTACTCACAGCGAGGGCGAAGGTATATACAGGTATATTATTATCTCACCAAAAGAGGAGTACAGAAACAGTTATAACGGAGAATATAAGAAGAGCTATAGCGGAGGCTACAAGGGCGGATATAAAGAGGGGCGCAAAGAAAGCTATGGTGGAAGATACGATTATAAAGGCGGGTATAAAAGTTATAAAACTTATAAGACTTATAGCGATAAGGGTTATAAGTCCGATTATTTCAAAGATGAGTATAAAAGCGCCGATAATTCTGAGACAACCGTAGATGCTGATTATGAAATAGAGTAAACATTATAAAAATAAATTTTAATGTATGAGAGATACTTATATTTGTCATTTGGGACGAAGTAATTAATAAAAATATGATTATCTCAAAAATTAGGGAAATACCCCATAAAAGACACTAAAAATAATTTTTCAAATTTAAAAGTTATGTTTAGTGTCATTTTTCAAAAAAGGCAGAGAATTTAGGATAAATGTTTCCTTTTTCTCTTTTAGATGAATACTAAAGATTTACATACTTAAATTTTTATTTATGGATTAGACAGCGTTTTGTATTGGGTATGTGTTTTGTGAAAAAAATGCGTCGTTGGATTTAGTTTTTAACCGACTAAGTAAGTACTATGTTTTTTAAACGGATGGGCTTAACTTGGTCGGTTAAATAATAGCTTAACGATGAAATAATACTTAACAAAGTTTGATATATGATAAGTGTTTTATTCTTTTGTTTAAAAAATTTTGTAAATCGCTATAAAAATAATGAGGTTATACGGCGGACGGTTATACCATTTTCAGGTGTTTTGGATTAGAAATCAGCGTTTTGATACGAATATACGATTTTTAACCGACAGAGGAAGTCACCAGCTTTTTAAGCGGGGTGTACTTACTCTTGTATTTAGGGGGAGTGAGAGCCACTCTGGATACAAAGGCGGATTTCTCGCCGTCGGTTACTGGAATTTTTGTTATACGAAAATTCCAGTAGTCTTTGATAGGGACTGTCTTAAAACTCATTTGACTATACTTGATTTGATAAATTCAGTCGATTTGTATACTTCAAAGCGGTTTTAAGGCAGTCCCTAATTTATACTAATCTATTTTTATAGTAAATAGATTTAAAAGTGAATAAGTTTGCCGGTCGAAAGTCCTTTTAACTTTATTGAAGTTTGTTGACGTGGGCTTTTACACTATACGGCATATAGTATAAATAACTTTTGTCGGGTTTATGTTATAGTCAAATTACTTGAAAAAGAGCAAAAGAAGGCGAGATAAAAATTATTTTCGCAAGGCAGAGGCTGGTCGTAAAGCTTCGCTTTACTGCTCGCCCACGCGTCCTGGGAAAGAGAGCATAGTTAGGAGCCTATGCCGACTGACGATAACGCGACAAAAGTGATTTTTAGCCGCTGAACTTGTTCGTTTTTTAAGTGATTTGACTATATTTACGCTATTTAGTATTTTAACCGACAGAGGAGGTCACCAGCTTTTTAAGCGGGTGTACTTACTTTCTTGTATTAATAAGGAGTGAAATCTCACTTTTAATACAAAGGAGAATATTTTCGCCGTCGGTTACGAGAATTTTTGTTATACAAAAATTTGAGTAGTATTGACGAGGAGATTGGTATTTAAGTATTTATTTGAATTGAGGGGTTATAGTATGAAAATTGATTTTGACGATACAGTGGCAGCCATTTCCACTCCTGTTGGAAAAGGGGGAATTTCCATAGTAAGAATGAGTGGGAAAGAGTCTCTTTTTATTTTGGAAAAGGTTTTTAAACCGGCAGGTGATAAGAAGGTCTCGGAAATAAAAAGTCATACGGTTACTTACGGGCATATTTTTAGTGGTGATAAAAATATAGACGAAGTTCTTGTAATAGTTATGCTTGCTCCCAGAACGTATACAAGGGAGGACGTTGTTGAGATAAACTGTCACGGAGGTATAAAAGTCGTTAAATCAATTCTTGATATACTGATAAAAAACGGCGCTCGTATGGCGCTGCCCGGTGAGTTTACAAAACGGGCTTTTTTAAACGGAAGAATTGATTTATCTCAGGCGGAAGCGGTTATAGACCTTATTAACGCGAAAACGGAGCTTTCGGAACGGGCTTCCTTAAACCGTCTTGAGGGAAGACTCTCTAAGAAAATAAACGAGCTTAGGGAAAAGATTTTAACAATGACAGCTCATATTGAGGTAAACATTGATTATCCAGAGCATGAGGACGAGGATTTCTCTTATAATATGGTCTTTGAGAAGACATCAGAGATATTGAGAGAGGTAAGCCATCTTATTGAGACATCAGACATGGGCAGGATTATAAATGAGGGTGTAAAAACTGTTATACTCGGCAAGCCAAATGTAGGCAAAAGTTCTCTTATGAATTGTCTTCTTGACGAGGAAAGGGCCATTGTTACCGATATACCGGGAACAACAAGGGACGCTTTGGAGGTAAATGTAAATATAAAGGGGATTTCACTTAACGTTATAGACACGGCGGGAATAAGAGTAACTGATGATATTATTGAGAAAATAGGGGTTGAGAAATCTAAAATATACGCCAAAAACGCCGATTTTATATTTTTTGTTGTTGACGGCTCTGATGAGCTTAATTATGAGGATTTAGAGATTTTAAATTTTATAAAGAAATTTAACAAAAAGACCATTGTTGTTTTAAACAAATCAGACCTTGAGCAAAAACTTGATTATGACGAATTGTTAGAATATATTGACGAAAATTATGTATTATCGATTTCAGCCAAAGAGGGAATAGGCATAGAGAAGCTTTTTGACAAGATAAAGGAGCTTTTCTTAGCTGGAGAAATAGATATAGATGACGAGGTAATGATTTCCAGTGAGAGAAACAAAGTTTCTCTTATAAATGCAAAACACAGTCTTGAAAATGTTTTAGAAACGGTTAGAAATAAAATGCCTCAAGATTTTTTGTCAATGGATTTAACAGACGCTTATTCTCATTTAGGGGAAATTATAGGAGAATCTATAGGCGAGGATGTTATTGATAAAATATTTTCGGAATTTTGTCTCGGAAAATAAAATTGGTTTATAGTCTATTAACTTAAAAACAGATAAGTTTGGCGGTTAAAAATTACTTTTGCCGTGGTATTGTCAGTTGGTGTAGAGATGCTATGTTCTCTTTTCTCTGGCTCGTGAAAGTGATTTTTATATCTTGTCTCATTTTGTTTTTTCAAGCTGATTGACTGTAATAGAGTGGGGTGGACGTTAAAAAACAAGGTCTTTATAGTATATTATGAAAGGTTGTGCCATTATGAGATATGACGCGCAAAACGTGGACGTTATTGTCGTTGGAGGAGGTCACGCCGGATGTGAGGCGGCTTTGGCGGCGGCGAGGATGGGCCTTAAAACTATTATTTTCGCAATAAACCTTGACAGTATCGCTATGATGCCCTGTAACCCCAATATTGGCGGAAGCTCAAAGGGGCACTTAGTCAGGGAGATTGACGCTTTAGGCGGGGAAATGGGAAAAAATATAGACAAAACTTATATTCAGACCCGTATGCTTAACAGAGGAAAAGGGCCCGCCGTCTATTCTTTAAGAGCCCAGGCGGATAAAGCAAGGTATCATACAGAAATGAAAAAAACTTTGGAAAATACGGATAACCTTATTATCAAACAAGGCGAGGTTATTGAAATTTTAACGAAAGACGGGAAAGTTTCGGGGGTTGTTTCTGAGTCGGGGGCTGTTTATAGGTGCGAGGCTGTTGTTCTTTGTATGGGAACTTATGTAAAATCCCGATGTCTTTACGGTGACACTATTATTAACAGTGGGCCGAATGGTTTGCGCAACTCAACTAAATTAAGCGAGAGCCTTAAAAATTTGGGTGTAAAAATATTCAGGTTTAAAACGGGAACGCCTGCCAGAGTTGACAGGAGAACAATTGATTTTTCAAAAATGTCTGTTCAGGAGGGGGATTCTCAAATTGTTCCCTTTTCTTTTGAGAATTTGGAAAAAGATATTAAGAGAGAGCAAATTCCCTGTTATCTTACTTATACAAATGAGGAGACCCACAATATTATAAGAAATAATTTGGACAGGTCACCTTTATATGGAGGGGTGATAGACGGTACGGGGCCGAGATATTGTCCGTCTATTGAGGATAAAGTCGTTAGATTTTCCGATAAGGAATGGCATCAGATTTTTGTTGAGCCTGAGGGCGAGGATACGAATGAGATGTATATACAGGGTATGAGCACTTCTTTGCCGGAGGACGTTCAAGTGGCTATGTACCGTACGGTACCAGGACTTGAGAACTGTGAAATTACAAGAGCCGCCTACGCTATTGAATATGACTGTATAGACGCTACTCAGCTTAAATTAAGTCTTGAGTTTAAAAATATAAAAGGACTTTTCAGCGCTGGGCAGTTTAACGGAACGTCAGGATATGAGGAGGCAGCCGCCCAAGGTATTATCGGAGGTATTAACGCCGCCTTGTTTATTAAGGGTGAAGAACCTCTAATTCTTGACCGTTCGGACGCTTATATAGGCGTACTTATTGACGATATTGTAACTAAAGGAAGCAAGGAGCCTTATCGTATGATGACGTCAAGGGCTGAATACCGTCTTATTTTAAGGCAGGATAACGCCGATTTAAGGCTTACTGAAAAGGGATATAATGTCGGGCTTATATCAGAGGAAAGATACAAAAGATTTTTAGAGAAAAAAGCTTTAATTGCGAAAGAGATAGACAGAGTTGTAAACGTGAATGTTCCGCCGTCTGATGAGGTGAACAGGTTTATTGAGAAAAAAGGAGGGTCGCTTCTTTCTACAGGAGCTAAACTTTCAGAGCTTATTAAGAGGCCGGAGCTGAACTATGAGGATTTGGCTTTTGCTGATGAGAAGCGTCCTGTTCTTCCTGACGATGTTAAAGAACAAGTAAATATTCAGATTAAATACGAAGGGTATATTAAACGTCAGCTTATACAAGTTGAGCAATACAAAAAAATGGAGACAAAAGTTTTATCTCCTGATATTGATTATTTTTCAATGAAAGGTCTTAGAATTGAGGCTCAACAGAAATTAAGTCAGATAAAACCCCATAATGTGGGACAGGCTTCAAGAATTTCGGGCGTTTCTCCCGCTGATATAAGTGTTCTTCTTGTTAATCTTGAGGCGATGAGGAATACACCTTAATTTTAGAAAAAACGTGGGCTTTCAGCCTAAACCCGACTTCTTTGTTCAGTGCTTTTGGCTTTGCCAAAAGTCGGCTTACGCCG
>CANOGI010000039.1 GCA_947565475.1 uncultured Eubacteriaceae bacterium | reverse complement strand
GTCTATTATGAGACAGGAAGAATAAGTCTCGCTCTTGAGCAATGGGTTATAAGCTCAAACATAAAAAAAGATGATAATTACGCGACTCAGTATGTTGAGTATTTTCAAAGGAACCCAAAGGAACTTCAAAATTTAAACGAGTCTTTGAAGATTTATAATCAAGCTCTTAGGTCGGCGAGACAAAAAAGTGAGGATATGGCTATTATACAACTTAAAAAAGCTGTGGATTTGAATCCTAAATTTATAACAGCTCTTAATCTTTTAAGTTTTTGTTATATGAGAGAAAATGATAACGATAAGGCTTTGGATATTATTAAAAGAGTGTTAGCCATTGATTCGGCTAATTCAGAGGCTCTCGCATATTTTAGAGAATTATGTCCTGACGGAACAAGATTTGTGGAAAGCATCAAAATTGTAAAAACAAATAAGGCGTATGACGAGCCAGTTAAATATGAGCCTAAAATAAGCAGAAAGGTGAGGGACTCAAGAAGATTCAGAATAATGGAAACACTTGTTTTTATAGCGGGTTGCGCTTGTACCGCTGCGGTTATGTTTGTTTTGGTTTTTCCGGGAATTTCAAATGAGAAGCAGGAAATAATTGATAAAAAAGACTTAGAGATTAGTGAGCTTCAAAAAAAGTATGATGAGGAAAAAATAAAAAATGACAATGACAAATCTGAGGAACTTCAAAAAGAAAACGAGAGTCTAAAGGTTGAAATAGCTCAGTATCAAAGACAAACGGAAGAAAGGAATACTCTTGATCAGCTCTCAAGCGCTTCCGCTTTATCTGTAAAAGGAGATTACGCGGGTGCCGCTGAAACTATTTCAACTATTAATATAAGTCATCTTAGTTCTGATAAATTAGAAGAATATAACGCTTTAAAAGAAAAAGTTTATAAGAAACAGGCCTCAAGTCTTCTTAGACAGGGTAGAACTTTTGTTAATTCAAAAAAATATCAAGAAGCGAAAGAGGTTTTTGAGAAAGCCATTTTATATTATGACTATGACGAATTGACCAAGTATAATATAATGTATTATTTTGGCTTATCTTTAAAAGAGCTTGGGGACAAGGAGAAGGCCAAAGACTATTTGTCACAGGTGGCCGCTAATCATCCTCAGAGAAATTATAAAAATTTAGCTACAAAACAACTTGAGAGATTATAGTATATAACAAAAGGGGGAGAGTTTATGAAAGAGGAAATATTTAATTGTGTTAAAGTGTTATCGTATTTTTTATGGGAATATACTAAACATGATAATACTCTTCAGTTATGGTGCTGTTCGGAAGATATTATTTGTTTTTTAGCGGAAAACGATATAAAAACAAAAAATGATTTTATGAATATTATTTCTTTGAGTAAAAATGATGAGATATATAAAAAATTTGTACGTAATATCGCGTATAAAATATTTGAATATACAAATGAAAAATCAAATGATAAAAATTGGTTTGCCGCTGAAAAGTTTGTAAGAAATTATGAGTGTATTGACGCGTGTATAAGCGCTGTTCGTATTTTTGGCAAGGTAATGAAAAATGACGAAATATATAAGTCTATCCGCTCAGAAAATGCCAAAGGCTATATTTGTGATAAGAATTTAAATTAAAATGTATTTAAAAGCATAAAATTCAAGTTTTTTGACAGCGTAAGTTTTTTATATAATTAAGTACTTAGATATATTTATATGTAGGGATGCTTAATTAGTTTAATTTTTTATTCAAGCGAGAGTGACTTTTAAAAGATTTGTTTATTAAACTTAATGCTTATTAAAGTATTTTTTAGAAAAGAGGTTTTATATGAATAAAACTAGATTTGGTTTGTCTGAAAATACAGAAGGCGCCTTGGCGTATGTTTTTGGAATAATAAGCGGTTTGGTTTTTCTTATCGCTGAAAATGATAATAGATTTATAAGGTTTCATTCATTGCAATCAATTATGTTTTTTGTTTGTATGGTTGTTTTAAACATTCTTGTTTCCGTAATTTTTTTTGTTCCTTTTTTTGGATTTTTTGAGTTTATTGTTCGACTTGCGTCATTTATAGCGTATATAACTTTAATTATTTTAGCTCACCGCGGAAAGGTGGTAAGAATTCCTTTTATAGGGGAGTTGGCGTGGAAGTTGTCTTTTTAAAATTGTTAAAATGATAGAAAAAAATTATTTTTGGCGGTTAGAGATTTGAGACTTTCTTCGGCTTTTTTATGAACCTTTAAAATATAAATAATTATAGTAAATTAAGGGAGGGCTTATGAGATTTAACTTTAAACTTATAAAAAGTGAGTATATAAATGATATTTCCTCAGAGGGATTTATTTATGAACATATTTCGGGCGCTAAACTTATTTTTATAAAAAACGATGACAACAATAAAGTTTTTTCTGTTACTTTTAGAACATTACCCGAAAATAACAAAGGTGTCGCTCATATTATGGAACATAGTGTTTTATGCGGTTCCCGTAACTATCCGGTGAAAGACCCTTTTAATCAGCTTGAGAAAGGTTCTCTTAATACTTATTTAAACGCAATGACGTTTCACGACAAAACAATGTATCCTATCGCAAGCACCAACGAAAAAGATTTTATTAATCTTATGAACGTTTATATGGACTCGGTTTTTTTTCCTCTTATTTATGAAAGAAAGGGAATTTTTCTTCAGGAGGGACATCATAAGGAAAGAGGAGGTATAAACGGCGTTGTTTATAATGAGATGAAAGGCGCTTTTTCACCTCCTGATAAAATAATTGATTTCAAGCTTAATGAAAAATTATTTGAAAATACGAATTATAGATTTTATTCAGGGGGAGTTCCTGAATATATATGTCAGCTAACGTATGAGGAATTTATTGACTTCCATAAAAAATATTATCACCCGTCTAACAGTATTTTATATTTGTACGGCGATATAAATATTGATAGTTATTTAGAAATTTTAGATAGGGATTATTTATCTGAATTTGAGTTTAAAAATATTAATATTGAGTATTTAACCCAAGAAAATTTTAATAGTATAAAGGATTTTGAGTTTACTTATGATGTTTCGGATGAGACAATTGAAAATAAAAATTATTTTGAGTGCGGAGTAATAATAGGAAGCGGTCTTGACTTTAAATTATCTTTTGCTTTTGAGATTTTAACAGAAGCGCTTTTAGAAACAGAAAGTTCGCCTTTAAAAAAAGCGCTAATTCAAAATGGAATAGGCGATAATGTTTACGGTCTATTCGACGACAGCATGTTTCAGACAAGGTTTTCCGTTTCTGTTGGCAAGACATCCTCAAAGGATTTAGAAAAGTTTAGGGAGGTATATTTTGATACACTTAATGATATTGTAAAAAATGGTTTGAATAGAAAACTTATTGAAAGCTGTATAAATAAATATAAATTTTATTTTAAGGAAGAAGACTATGGATATAAACCGAAAGGTCTTTTTTTAAATATACAAATGATTAATAGTTTTATCTATGGAAAAGGTAATTTTGATGGAATAAAATCAGACGAATTGTTTAATTATGTTGAAAACTTGAATTTTGAGGAACTTATTAAAAAATATTTACTGGAAAATAAAAATTATGTATTTGCACTTATGAAACCTCAGTTTAGAAAGAATGAAGAGAATAAAAGCTATGAGCCGGATTTGGAGTTTGAGAATTATAAAAAACTTGAGGATTCTAAAGAGAATATTGAAAAGATTCCTTTGCTTAATATTGAGGATATTGATAAAAAGTCTCCCAATATTGATATTTTTGAGGAAATAATTTGTCAGGGGCGGCTTATTTCAGCGAGAATACCCAATAATGATATTGTTTATGTAAATTTGCTTTTTGATACAAGAGTATTTGACATTGAGGATTTAAAATATTTTGCCATTTTCAAATATATATTTGGAAAGACTAATACCAAAAAATATAGTTATGAGGAGCTTACAAATGAGATTAATTTTTATTTTGGAAAGTTTTCCGCTTCTTTTGAGTCATATCCTTCAGCTGATGATTTTTTGCCTGTTTTAGCTATTAATATGAAATTTTTGTATGAAAATATCAATAATGCTCTTTCTATCGCCAAAGAAACTATTTTCAACTCACTTTTTGATGAAAAGAGGGTCAAAGAACTTTTATTTGAGTATAAAATTATCCTTGAGAAAAGTTTTGTGACAAATGCTCATGTTTATGGGATTTTTAGATGTATGTCTTATTTATCCAATATAGATAAATATTCTCAGTTTATTAATGGAATGGATTTTTATAATTTTCTTAAAGATATTACTAATGATTTTGATAATAAAATAGATTTAGTTATTGAAAAACTTAATAAAATTAAAAATAGTATATTTAATAAAAATAGTCTTATTGTTGGAATTGTATGTGGTGAAAATAATTATAATAATGTATTTAAAAATGTTGAGTCTTTTTGTGAAGATTTTAATAAAGCTGATTTTAATATAAAAAAAGCAAGTTTTGATAAAGGTTTTGTGAACGAGGCTTTTGTTATTGAATCGGAAGTTCAATATAATGTTCTTGCCGCTAATTACAAAAAGTTTTCTCTGAAATATAATGGGAAAATGGAAGTTATTGAAAAACTTTTAACTTCAGATTATCTTTGGAATAAAATAAGACTTGACGGAGGAGCTTATGGTGGGGGATGCTGTTTTTTAAGAAGAGGTTTGTTTTATTTATATTCTTATAGAGACCCGAATGTTAAAACGACATTTGAAAAATATAGGGATATTTCAGCTTATTTGAGAGATATTAACTTTTCTGATAGAGAATTACAAAAGTATATTATAGGAACAATAAATCGGCTTGACAAACCTTTGTTAATTAGCCAGGTTATGGAAAAAATTCTTAGAAGAAAAATTTCCAATATAACCGATGAAGAAAGGCAGAAAGAAAGAGAAGATATTTTAAATATAAGAAAATCGGATATTTCAGAATTTTCGGAAATATTTGATAAATGTTTTTTGGAAAGTTTTATATGTACTTTTGGAGGAAACTCAGCTATTAAGAAAGCTGAGAGCTGTTTTGAAAAAATTTATTTTATATAACAAAACTGTTTAATTTTTATAATATTTTTATAGATAAAGAAGTATATAAAATAGTTATTATTAATATTATTTTTATAAACTTTATAAAAAGACAATTATATAAATTTTTGATAACCTAATTGACATTCCTTAAATTAATCGTAGATTTAATCAGTCAAAGGGTATTAGTATTTTTATTTCATAAAAAATACTAATACCCTACAGTGGATAATTGCTTTTTTGTTCAATAAGAGGTTGTATTCCTACTGAATACACGAGTAAATATATACGTTTAAGAAATGGAGAATTTCCGTAGCAGGTTAGAATTAATAATAATTTTTTTTAATAAGATTAATACAAACTATTGACAAAATAAGAGAGATTGTGTATTATATATATGAATAGTTGCTCACGGGTGCAATTAAAAAATTATATATATTAACTTATATTATTGATTCTAATACAGATTGGAGAAATTAATAGTTATTTTATTCAAAATTTTTTAAAACGTACTATAATTTTTTTATCTTAAATGGAATCACTATAATATATAAATGAATAAGTATATAAAATACAGATAACAATAAAATAAAAAACGGAAGGAGTGGACATATGGAACAATATAATGTTACTGGAATGAGCTGCGCGGCATGTAGCGCGCGTGTTGAGAAAGCTGTTAAGAAAGTTCCGGGTGTTGATTCATGCTCCGTTAGTTTGCTTACAAACTCAATGGGGGTGGAAGGAAAGGCATCATCGGACGCGGTTATAGCAGCTGTAGCAAGTGCCGGATATGGAGCTTCCTTAAAGATTGGAGAAAGTAAGTCGGATGGAAGTAGTTATAGTGAAAGTGATGAATTGTTAAAAGACAAAGAAACTCCTGTTTTGAAAAAAAGATTGTTTTATTC
Organism: uncultured Eubacteriaceae bacterium; assembly: GCA_947565475.1. Lineage (GTDB taxonomy): Bacteria > Bacillota > Clostridia > Lachnospirales > CAG-274 > MGBC114079. Next base: position 6,315 of record CANOGI010000039.1, on the reverse strand, counting down.
TTTATTATTTTTAATTGTCTTAATGTATTTTTCAATGGGGCATACGATGTGGGGATGGCCGCTTCCTGGATTTTTGGCTGGTAATTATATAGCTATGGGTCTTGTACAACTTCTCTTTACAATTATTATAATGGTTATTAATCAGAAATTTTTTATAAGCGGGGTAAAAAGTTTTTTGCGTGGGGCGCCTAATATGGATACTCTTGTGGCTCTTGGTGCCGGAGCCTCTTTTGTGTACAGTGTTTATGCTCTTTTCGCTATGACTGAGGCTCAGCTAAATGGAAATTCTGGGTTAGTTATGTCTTATGCACATGAGTTTTATTTTGAGTCAGCGGCTATGATTCTTACTTTAATCACTTTAGGTAAGATGCTTGAGGCTCGTTCAAAAGGCAGAACGACAGATGCTCTTAAAGGCTTAATGAAACTTGCTCCCAAAACAGCCAATATTATTAAAGATGGAAAAGAAATAACCGTATCTATTGACCAAATAAAAAAAGGTGATATTTTTGTGGTTAGACCGGGAGAAAATATTCCTGTTGACGGGATTGTTATAGAAGGAAGTAGTGCTGTAAATGAGTCCGCTTTAACCGGAGAAAGTATTCCTATTGATAAAGTGGATGGAGACTCGGTATCAGCGGCTACTTTAAATCAATCTGGATTTATTAAATGTGAGGCGGTGAGAGTAGGGGAAGATACAACATTATCTCAGATTATTCAGATGGTAAGCGATGCGGCGGCTACGAAAGCTCCTATAGCCAAAATAGCTGATAAAGTTTCAGGTGTTTTTGTCCCATGTGTAATTATTATATCGGTTATAACTATAATTACTTGGTTATTTTTAGGAGAAAGTAGTGGTTTTTCTTTAGCGAGAGGTATATCAGTATTGGTTATAAGCTGTCCTTGTGCTTTAGGTCTTGCTACTCCTGTGGCAATTATGGTAGGTAATGGAATGGGCGCTAAAAACGGCATTTTGTTTAAGACTGCTGTTTCTTTAGAGGAAACAGGAAAAGCTAAAACAGTTGTTTTAGATAAAACAGGAACTATTACTTTGGGAGAACCGCGAGTTACTGATATTATTCCGGCCGATGACGTGACAGAAAATGAACTTCTCTCAATGGCTTTTTCTCTTGAGAAAAAAAGTGAGCATCCATTAGCTAAAGCTATTTTGTCAGAAGGAGAGAAAAGGGATTTAAAAGCTGATGAAGTCTCAGATTTTATGATATTGCCAGGAAACGGCCTTTCCGCTGTTTTAAATGGAAGTCTTCTCGCTGGAGGGAATTATAATTTTATAAGTGGGAAAATTGATATTAATGATAACGAAAGAATATGTTCGGAAAGTTTGGCGGAAGCCGGAAAAACTCCTTTGTTTTTTGTTAAGGACGACAAATTTATGGGAATTATCGCTGTCGCGGATGTTATCAAAAAGGACAGTCCGCAGGCCGTAAAGGATATGCGTGATATGGGTATAAAAGTTGTTATGCTTACTGGTGATAATGAACGAACCGCCAGAGCGATAGGGAAACAAGCGGGAGTTGATGAGGTTATAGCGGGAGTTTTGCCCGATGGAAAAGAAAGTGTTATACGTTCTTTGAAAGAAAATGGCAAAGTAGTAATGGTTGGTGATGGAGTAAATGACGCTCCGGCTCTTACAAGAGCTGATATAGGAATAGCTATAGGTGCTGGTACGGATGTCGCTATTGATGCGGCTGACGTTGTTCTGATAAAAAGCAGGTTAAGCGATGTGCCAAACGCTATAAGGTTGAGCCGAGCAACTTTAAAAAATATTCATCAAAATTTATTTTGGGCGTTTTTGTACAATGTAATAGGAATACCTTTAGCGGCGGGCGTTTTTATTTCAATTTTCGGATGGCGTCTTAATCCTATGTTTGGAGCCGCGGCTATGAGTTTATCAAGTTTTTGTGTCGTTACAAACGCTTTAAGGCTTAATTTGTTTAAATTTAAAAAATATGATAATGGTATTAAGCAAAATAAAAATATAAAAAAAGAAAATAATTTATCTAAAGGAGATATGAAAATTATGGAAAAAACTTTAAAAATTGAGGGTATGATGTGTGGGCATTGCGAGGGAAGAGTAAAAAAGGTTCTTGAGGAATTGATAGGGGTTGAAAAAGCTTCTGTAAGTTATGAAAAAGGTACTGCTGTTGTGACTTTGAGCTCAGAGGTTTCAGATGATGTTTTGAAAAAGGCGGTAGAGTCTCAGGATTATAAGGTTACAGAAATAAAATAATTTTGCAAGACAATATTTGTTTTTATTAAGGCGTATTTGAAAACTCTTGTTTTTAGATACGTCTTAATTTTAATTAACGTTTTAATATTTTTTGTAAAGGTAAATATACAGTGTAATTTTATGAAATACAAGTTTGTAAATTGTAGTATTAAATTGGACATTCATAATAACTATAAAATAATGCCTAAATTTTCTAATTCCTTATCAAATAATTCCTTAGTGTAAGATATTCTGGAAGTTTTCGGAAAAGATTATTTATCCATTTTTGAACTTGATTTATTGGGGTCTATCTAACATTATCAGAGCTTTTTCTCTTGGGATAAAAATATTTTATAAATGAATTTTGTTTTTCATTCATTTATAATGTTAGCTTTATTTTCTATGCTCTCTCCTAAAATATGGCGATTTTTTTAGATTTTACAAGATTTTTTATTTAATTTTTACTCGTATTGAAAAAAGTTTGAAAAACTTATGAGAAAAACTATGTTTTGCTGTTATTTTTCATCGAACTCACGTTAAATAGATTTTTAGCCTTAGCTCTGATTCAGAAGCTTGGCTATTTTAGTCTTTGGCATTTTATCTATTAATAATTGTTTAATTAATTTACGCTGTTCTATATTTAGGTGTTTAAAACTTCTCTTATTTGTGGTATTATTATTGTACGTCATAGCAATCTCCTTTTGTTATGTTTTTTTGCTAATTAACATTATATCATAGATTGCTATGATTTTCTTTTTTATTATCTTTTTATCTCCTATTTGATTATACAATCAATCTCTACTTAATATTATAACTTTTTAAATAAATATATTGAACAAAATATTTATCTATGTTAAAATTAAAACATTAATATTATAGACAACCAGTATAATTATAATTTTATCGCTTTGATTAGTGGTTTCCATTACGATATCAAAATTTCTCATCATAGTCTATAGCGAGCTTTTTTTATTATACTGAAAAATCTTATCTCAAACTTTATTTTATTTAATTATATTTTGTTACTTATAAACTTTTTATGTAGAATTTTATATTTTTTGAAAGGAATGACTAATATGCTCGAAGAAGGTACTAAAGCTCCTGAATTTTCTTTACCTGATAAAGATGGAAATATTGTCAATTTAAGTGATTTTAAGGGAAAAAAAGTTATTTTATATTTTTATCCTAAAGACTCCACACCTGGATGTACAAAGCAAGCTTGCGGTTTTCGGGATAATTTTTCAGAATATCAAAAATTAAATACCATTGTAATAGGGATTAGTAAAGACAGTGTTAAATCTCATATGAATTTTGCCTCAAAACAAAATCTTAATTTTATTATTCTTTCCGATACAGAACTTGACGTAATCAAAGCTTATGATGTCTGGCAAGAAAAGAAAAATTATGGTAAGGTAAGTATGGGAGTAGTAAGAACCACATATGTCATTAGCGAAAATGGTATTATTGAAAAAGTTTTTAAAAAAGTTAAAGCGGCGGATAATCCTATAGATGTACTTGAATATTTAAAAAATAGTTTATGAAATATTATAATATAAAAAAAGGAATTTTTAAAAAAAGAGAGAATAGATTTATAGCTTATATTGAAATAGATGGGAAAATAGAAAAATGTCATGTGAAAAATACGGGAAGATGTAAAGAACTTTTAGTCGATAACGCTACTATTTTTGTTGAGGAAAATTTTTCCGAAAATAGGAAGACAAAGTTCTCTTTAATTTCAGTTATAAAAAATGATTTACTTATAAATATGGATTCTCAGTCACCTAATAAAGCCGTATTGGAATGGCTCAAAAAAGGTTGTCTTTTTAACGATTTAACTTTTCTAAAAAGTGAGGTGAAATTCAGAAACTCACGTTTTGATTTTTACGTAGAAAGAAATAATAATAAAATTTTTATTGAGGTTAAAGGCGTTACTCTTGAAGAAAATGGAATCGTAAAATTTCCTGACGCCCCAACACAGAGAGGAATTAAACATATTTTTGAGCTCTGCGAGGCCGTTCAAGAAGGATATGAGGCGTATATAATATTTGTAATACAAATGAAAGGCGCTATATGGTTTGAACCTAACTATAAAACTCATCCTGAATTTGGAAGGGCTTTAAAAATGGCTCAAGAACGGGGCGTTAATATTTTAGCTTATGATTGTAATGTAGGAATTGATTTTATTGATATTGATGAAAAAATTGACATTAGATTGTGAGGGGTTTTATTAGCTAAACAGGAAAATTGATTTATAAAATTATTGAATATTTTGCTGGAGACGTTAAAAGAATAAAGCATTTTATGAAAGTTCTTAGTTTCGCGAAAACAATTTCTGAAAACAAAACATTGACATCGATACAGCGGTTATTATATAGGCTACTGCCGTCGGTCATAATATTGGCATCAATAAGTGAATAAAAATATAACCGTAGCGACGGAAAATATCAAGAAACCAAAAGGAATCAGCGGAAGCGGAAAAAAATATTAGTATTACTTAATTTTGATAAAAATTTCATTGAAAAAGTTTGTTATATTGTCGGTCATAACCAAACATATAATAATATTAAAAAGTACAGTAGCAAATAATATAATATATAGAAGCGGATTTTTTAATAAATATATTTAAAGAAAAAATAAATAGCAATCAAATAAAGTCTATTTAGAGAAAAAATTTTCAAAACAAAAACAGTTATAAATTTACTCGAGAAAATGTATTTGTAAAAATTTGTCTTTGATTTTCTCAATCTTAAATCTGAGGTGTTTTTATCATGCTTATTAAAAAATTGAGATTCTTTCTATTATTTATAATATCGTTAAGTTTATTTCATGGATGTTCTATATATAATCCCAATTTTGATAGTGATTATAGTTCCAATTATTTTCAGTTTGATAGCGAATTTTATACAGAGGGAACATCAAATGATAACAACTCTTATGGCGATGAAATGAAAATTGAAAAGTCTTCCGATGTTGATTTAGATATAAACGGCGGAGCTGATTTATATGAAAGAGATTTTGACCATAAAGAATCCTTATATTATAAAAATTTGGATTTTTATAATATGAAATCTAAAGGCTCTTTAATAATATTACATAAATTTAAAACATATCAGCAAACAGGTGAAAATTCAAGCGGTGAGGCCTGTATTTTAGCTATTCTAAACAGATATAACAAGAAAGGCGATTTTACGGAAGAAAAATTATATAATTTAACAAATTCAGGAAAAACAAAAAAAAGTATTAGCCTTAAACAAATGATTGATATTTATGATAATATTGGCGATTTTAAATTATACACGACAGTTGACGTTATAGAAAAGGAAAGAAAGCTTGGTAATAAAAATATTGAATATTCAAAATATTTTAATAAAGATTTTATAATTAAAAATCTTAGAGACGGCGTTCCTATTACAATATGCCGAAAAGAATTAGGAGTACAATGGTTTAATATAATTGGTTACGACGATATGGGAACAGATAGTATCTATGACGATGTAATTATTGTTACAAATTCTTATGATGTTACAGATCATAATCAGGATGGCTATAGTATTATTTCAGCGTTAAAGTTATTTTCTGATTTCTCTACAAATAATTTTTTTGATGAAGCTGATTTAAATGATTTTTTATTCATTACGGCTATTCCTATATAAAAATATTTTATTTTAATAAAAATTTATTTCTTAAATTAAATAAATTTTTTTATCAAAATAAAACATAAAACATAATAAATGAAAATTATAAAAGAGGACTTATAACAAAATGGATAAACGAGAAAAGATTATTAAATTGTGGTTTGATATGTGGTTGATAAAAAAAGATTTAGGAATATTAAATATATTTTCTAATAATGCTGTTTATATTGAGAGCTGGGGACCTAAATATATAGGCGCTTCAAAAATTAAATTATGGTTCGATGAATGGAATAGTCGTGGAAGTGTTCTACAATGGGATATTAAACAATTTTTTCATAATGAAAATCAGAGTGTGGTTGAATGGTATTTCAAAGATAGTATGAATAATGGAAAAATTGAATCTTTTGATGGAATCTCTTTAGTTGGATGGACACAAGATGACAGAATTTGTTT
>CANOGI010000038.1 GCA_947565475.1 uncultured Eubacteriaceae bacterium | reverse complement strand
CTTTAAGAATGTAAAATATATTTTGCGCCGTAAATAAAACATTCTTTTCTATTTATTCCTAAGTCACTGTAATTTTTGTTGAAAAAATATAATATTTTCAAATTTTTATTATAATATATTTCATCAATCTAAAGTTTGCGCTGTATCTTCTTTATTAATACTTGACAAAAAAAAGAAGCTATGATATAGTATTTATATGGTATATTAATATTTAATATATTATTTATAAATACATTTGATTTTGAAACTTATTTTTATATTCACCTTGTTTATTTTAAAGTTAAATGTATAATTCTTCCTTTTCTCCTTATTATTTTTTCCAAGTTAAAAACAGCCTTTTATTTTTAAAAGCTGTTTTTTTCATTAAAAAATTATTTTTTTCATTTATGTATAACGTCATTGTCAAAGACTAATCGTTTTTTTACACTCATCCCATTCATAATTATTCCTTTTTAAAAATATCAATAACTCTCGCCTGATTTTGTTTTCGAGCATAATTAACAGCGGCAACGGCTCCCCCTTCTTCTTTATAAATCCCCGAAACTATAAAATCACAATTATCCACAAGGAAAATATTTCTTTTAGGAATGGCGGCTCTGCCATTTTCCGCCCCAAGATTAGGAATCACTATCTCGTCATATAAATTTATATCTCTTTTCGCCACTTTAAAACCAATATCATCTGGATACGGCAAAATCAATTTAAGGCAAATATGCAAATATCTCGCTTTAAGTTTTCTCACTATACCCTCGCATATTCTGTCAAAATTGCCCATTCCTCCACTTAAAAATACCCTTACATTTTTATTTAAAATCAAATACTCAAAAATCTCCTCAATATGGTCTTTATACTCAAGTTTACTGAAATCTCTGTGTCCAAAAAAAGTACAGCTATTAAATTCACTCATAAATATCCCCTCTTCTACCTTTTATAACTAATACTACATAATTATAGCTTACCATACACAATATTTTTAAAATCAATACTACATAAATATTTTACCATAAAAGAGAAAAAAACAACACTAAACTTAAAGAAAAATCACCGCATCAATTCCCGTTTAATTTGACAAATCCCCGTCACGAAAATGTTCCAAATCTCCAAAAATGCCCTCACATCATTTTAATCAAGCATTCTTAAACAAGCCTAAAAAAAAGGAATCACCGATAAAAAATCAGTGATTCCCTAAAATCCACATACGCACCAACTTAAAAGATTAAAACCGTGAGGCGCTGTCCCACACCTGGAGGCCATTTTAAAGGCTTGACCTAAATTTTGTAACGCAAAGCTTTCGCTCTGCCAAATCTCGAAAAACGAAGCTTTCCGCAAAAGTTTTTTGATTCTTTTTCAATAGAGCCGCAAAGATGCGCGGGCGGCTTTTAGCCGACTTTTGGCAAAGCCAAAAGCACTGACTACTCGCCCGCTCTCGCTAAAATTATTTTTATTTTGAATTACACGGTGTTTCCTTAATTTACTGCCTATGCTTAAAATACCCACAAATATTAGTAGTTTTAATCAAATCTATTTTATCTCTACACATATATACTACAGAAAAAATCATTCCTCTATTCCCTGTAAAGCGTCAAAGCCTTCCTGCCCTGTTCGAACTTTAACAGCGTTTTCAACTCCGTAAACAAATATTTTTCCATCTCCTATATTGCCTGTATAAAGGGCTTTTTTAGCCGCCTCAATAACCTTTTCCACAGGAACGGCTGAAACAACTACCTCAACCTTAATTTTTGGAAGAAGCGTAATATCCATAGGAACACCTCGGTAAAACTTAGTGTTTCCTTTTTGAACACCACATCCGGAAACTTTTGTAACAGTGATACCTGTCACTCCAATAGCGTTAAGACGTTCTTTAAGTCTTTCAAATCTCTCTTCTTTGCAAATAATCTCAACATTTGTAATTTTACTTTCTCTATCGTTTGAAACACCCTGTATAACCTGAACGGGAACTTCCACTTCCTCCGTGTTGTTTTCAACAACTGTATGAGTAGGCATAAAGTCAGCGTAACTTGACTCAATGCCATGTTCCTCAATATCAAGACCGACAACCTCCTCATGAGGAGAAACTCTAAGTCCTACAGTATGTTTAATAATCTCAAAAACAACAATCATAGTAACGGCTACCCAGGCGATTATACAAACAATCCCAAGAAGCTGAACCCCAAAGAACTCAAAATTTCCTCCATAAAGCAAACCTGTAAAATCCGGGTTCCCCTCCGCCATAGGAACAGCGGCGAACAATCCTGTAAGCAAAGTCCCCAAAGCACCGTTAATACAATGAACTCCTACGGCTCCTACAGGGTCGTCAATTTTAAGAACCTTATCGACAAACTCTATACCGACAACAACCGCGACACCCGCTATCATACCAATAATTGCCGCTCCCGCTGGAGTCACGACGTCACAACCAGCCGTTATAGCTACAAGACCGGCGAGAGAACCATTAAGGGTCATCGACACATCAGGCTTTCCATACTTAACCCAAGTAAAAATCATAGTCACGACAGTCGCCGCCGCGGCAGCGAGATTAGTCGTCATAAACACGCTTCCCGCTAAATTAGCGCTCTCGCCCGACATACTAACAGTCGACGCGCCGTTAAATCCAAACCAGCAGAACCAAAGTATAAACACACCCAAAGCGCCGAGGGTTAAACTGTGGCCTGGTATAGCTTTTGGCTTTCCGTCTTTGTCATATTTTCCTATACGTGGCCCAAGTATTTTAGCTCCTACCAAAGCCGCCACACCGCCGACCATATGTACATTGGCTGAACCAGCGAAATCATGAAATCCTAAATCACTGAGCCATCCTCCGCCCCAACTCCAGTGTCCTGAAATAGGATAAATAACAAGACTTATAATCAAACTATAAATAAGATAAGAGCTGAACTTTGTTCTTTCCGCCATAGCTCCTGAGACAATAGTAGCGGCAGTGGCACAGAATACTGTCTGAAAAATAATAGTTGTAAAAGCTCGGTTTCCGACAATGTCACCGCCATCGAGCATACCGTCTAAAAAGAAGTGAAATCCTCCAAATATAGGGCTGCTATCTCCAAACATAATTCCATATCCAATAATCCAAAATACAACTGTACCAACACAAAAATCCATAAGATTTTTCATAATAATATTTCCGGCGTTTTTCGCTCTCGTAAATCCTGTCTCAACCATTGCGAACCCCGCCTGCATAAAGAAAACCAGAGCGGCTCCGATAAGCGTCCATAAAATATCTAAGGAGCCTATTGAAACTCCCCCGTCTGACACACTGTAATTAAGGGCGTCAGCGAGCTCATTGACATTAACATCAGTTAAAAAAGTATACATAACAATTCCTCCTTTATGATTTAAATAAAAAAAAGCGCCGTCGGTTAAATGTATACTCATCTGTAATGTTTATACATTTAACCGGCAGCGCCTTTACTTGAAATCAAGTATAAAACTTTTTAAACCAAAAATCAATAGTTTTTTTATAAATAATTAAGGTTTATGCAATTCTATAAAATTAACAAAAAAATGCAAGTTATTTTTATATAAATTTCATAATGTTAATAATTTATTCACATTATAAAATTTAAAATTAAATTCCTTTTTTTATTAAAACTTAGTCCAGCCCCTTCAATCAATTCGAAATTCATTTTTAGCACTGTTAAATCAATGTTTTTTAAATCTGTTCAGACTTATCTTTTCTGTTTGAAAGCTGTAAATTCTCATAATCCGAAATAGGCATAGGCATAGCGTAAAAATACCCTTGCGCAATATCACATCCGTTTTCCTGCAAAAGTTCTGCCTGTTCAACAGTTTCGACGCCCTCCGCCACAGTTTCCATTCCAAGTTTGGAAGCCATATCAATAATACTCTCGATAATGTCCTGACCTCTTTTGGAATTAGACGTTTCCTCAAAAAAACCTTTATCGATTTTAAGCACGTCAACGTCAAGATTTTTAAGCATATTAAGAGAAGAATACCCTGACCCAAAATCGTCCATAGATATTTTAAATCCAATATCGTGCAGCCTTTTAAGCACTTCCGATATAACGTCCATACTCTCAAAAGCGATTGTTTCTGTAATCTCAAGTTCAATAAGCTCCGCGGGAAGAGAGTATTTATCTAAGATTTCTTTAAGATTCTCCACATAATCTCTTTTAAACAAGTGCATTCTGGACTGATTAACTGAAATTCTGACAGGGTCTACTCCCATATCAAGCCACTTTCTCTGCATTTTGCACACGGTCTCAAAAACAAACATATCAAGGTCTACAATAAAACCATTTTTCTCAAAAATTGGAACAAACTTATCCGGAGTTAAAAATCCCTTAGAATGGTGATTCCAGCGCACTAATGCTTCCCCTCCCGATAAAGTATGGTCTTTGATGTCATATTTCGGCTGAATATAAACGACAAACTCATTATTTTTAATAGCATATTCCACATCGCTGTCAGATACAAGCTGATTCCTTGTTTCCTCGTCATAAAAAGCGCAGTAATTCATATACTTGCCCAAAATTTCTGATAAAGCGAATTTCGCCCTACCGATAACGTTTGATATATTAAATTCCGTTTCTTTTAAATTATTAAAAATATCCGTGTCGTTAATAACATAAATCCCGCAGCACGACGTAACAGAACATTTAGAGATTTCCGTATCTGTTCTTCTATATTCAGAAATATCGTCCATAATCATCTCAAGACGTGTTTTAACTCCCTCGTTGCTGTCATATTTTATAAGCAGGTTAAACCTCCCCGCTCCCGCTCTGGAAACAACTTCTCCTTCAAAAACACTCGCCTTTAAAATATCCGCTATGTATCTTAAAATAGCGTCGCCCTCCTCTAATCCAAAATGCTCGTTTATAACATCAAAATTGTTGACCTCAATTACAAAAACGGCTTATTTTCCTTTATTCTTTGTCAAAACGCCCGCCGTTTCCAAAATAAATTTATTTTTGTTTCCAAGTCCCGTAACCTTATCTATATAAGCCATTTCATAAATATGTTTCTTGTCGCTTCTTTTGATAGCGATTAAATTCATAAAAAGTATAACAATAACGCTTATAAAAAACCCCAAAAAAAATGACAGTATATTAACTGAAAGATTTTCGTTTATAAAAACTCTTTCCTTTCCCTCAATTATACATACAATAAAATTCGCGCCGAAAAAAAATACTATCCATACCGCCAAAGCCACCAAGCCCTTTAAAAATAAGCTTCTCTTTTTCATAAAATCACCTCTTTTTATAGTTAATTATAAATCATAGAAAAATCATTGTCAATTACAAAAACAAAGCTCTCCTAAATTCAAGAGTCATCACAACGCTTTTATAGTAAAACTACTTGAAAATAAGCAAAAGGAGACCGCAAGACAACGGAAAGAGAACAACACCTAAAGCCTATGCCAACTGACGCTAATGCGGTAAAAAAGATTTTAAGCCGCTGAAACCTATTTATTTTTCAAGTTGATTGACTATAATAATGAATTTTCTTCCCCAACCCTTTTCATTAAAAAATGACGCTTAAAATTAAGCGTCATTTTTTTTACGTATAAATATTAATTTAGTTTAATCATTTTAATTTTATAGCTCACCTATTACTCCGCTTTAGCGAGTTTAACATTATCAAAATAAATGTTTCCCCCTGCTGTTCTTACAAATCTCACCTAAGCGAGTGATGGAGTCTTGTCAGCTACAAAATTCGATGTTACAGTACCTACAGGAGTAGCGGCTGCCCAATCTGTATCTGGTGCCCATGAGTCTCCGTGGCTATAAATTTTAGTTACGGTTGTTTTAGCATCTAAGTCTATATCAACAACTATATGATACCATTTATTAGGCTCAAACGCTGCTGCCTCTACACCGCCTGTTGTACCATTCTTACCAAAACCTGTATCATCAATTTCCACAACATACGCTTTTTGACCTACGTCTGCCAACTGATAGAATGTATTAGCTCCCGATAAATTACCTTCTGTAATATATCCTAAAGCGTCATCACAGTTGTCAAATGTACCCGTGTCAGTAGTAGTTGTACTTTCAATAGCGCTCTTATCATTTTCAAGGAAAATCCTGAAAGTTCTTCCGGCAGTAGCCGCGTCATAGTCTGTTAAAAAGTCTACGCTGAATTGATATTTTCCGCTTGTGGCAGGAGCATCAAATTGTTTTAAGACAGCTTTGTTTCCGATATAGATTTTAGCTGTGCTATTTCCGCCTATATTCGCTGTATTAGCCATATCTATTACTGACGTTCCTTTATTTTGCACAAGACCGTAGCCTGGGAAGCTGTCAACATCATTAATGCTTACCTCAGCTGAAATAGGAGGAACATTCTCTGTTGTTTCCTCAGATGAACTTTCTGTTGAATCTTCAGATGAACTTTCCGTCGAATCCTCAGATGAACTTTCTGTTGTTTCATCGCCTGGATTTTCTGAACTTGTTTTAAAGTAAGCTTTTAAACCTGAGCTTGTTTTTCCAATTTCTTCAATAACAATACCAGCGGCAAGCTTAGCGCCCTCTCTGCTTAAATGAGTACCGTCTTTGAAAGGTCCCTCAAGAAGTTTCGTAGGATCTGACACGTCAGAACTGTATTTTTTAACTGTCCATACTCCGTCTGCGCCTTTAGTATAATTAGATGTGTTATGCGCCATAAGGTCGTTGATACTATTATTATGAGCTTTTCCGTAAGCGTCAAACTCTGTAACTGAAAGCTAGTCAAGAGTAATAACTGTAACGTCTTTTCATGTCTGCTCTTTAGCGTAAGCGGCAACGTCCTTAATACCCTGAACATAGTTCATTGTTTTTTCTTTCATTCCCTGTGTGTTTTTCCACACTACGGCTGTATGTCCGCCGTTTGAGGCTGTAGAGTAATTTGTTCTTAAAGTAGCCTCTTTATTCTTATTGTCTACCTCATAACCTTTAACTTCTGTCGCTCCGCTCGCTCTCGCCACAGGAGTTACCAAAATAGGATTAGCGTCTTTATCAAGAGCCAATTTTACATAATCTTTGTATAAAATAGCCTCGAAAGAAGGAAGTTTTCCGTCCACAATACAGCTGTTTGCTACTTCTGGAAGCCCGTCCACAGCTACATATCCGTCGCCTTTTGTAGCGTCTTTCCAGCCCTCAAGATTAGCCGCCGTTGAGATACCGCCCTCGGAATCTGGTTTACCATAATTTCCGTTAACAGAATTATCGGATTTCAAAGGCTCTTTCTCATCATTGTGACCAAACTGAATTAAAACATAATCACCCTTTTTAATTCCGTTTGTCGCGTCTGTAAATTGTTTGTATTCATCTTTAGTTCTGAAGTCTCTTGAGCTTCTTCCGCTTAAAGCAATATTCTTAATGTTTATTTTGCTTGTGTCAATATACTGATCAAGAGCCATTCCCCAGCCGTTTCTCCAGTTTATTGACTCAACGTTCTCAGATGTGTAATTACATACTGTCGAATCTCCAAGAACCCAAAGAGTAGGAGTTCCGCTTGGAGTTACGGGAGCTCCCTCAGTAGTCTCTTCGCCTGGTTTTTCTGTTGTTTCCTCAGTTGCCGGAGGATTTGGCTTTCCTGGGTTGTAATCAGTTCTTGTGAATTTAAAATTCTCATCTTTAACTTTAGCAACAATCTGAGCGGCGTCCTCAGCTGTGATTCTCTTGTCGCCTGAAACCTCGCCGGCGTCAAGCATAGCTCTGGTGCCTGTGAATGTGCTTCTGTCTTTAACATACTCTAAAACCTGAACAGCATCGTTTATTACTACTACTTCCCCGCCTGTAAACGCGCCGAGAGGTAAATCTGACACAACTGGAGCTTCTGTTGTTTCCTCGCCTGGGTTTTCTGTGTTATCTGTTGTCTCCTCACCAGGATTCTCTGTATTATCTGTTGTTTCCTCAACAGGAGGCTTTGTACCCTCTGTCGTTTCCTCAACAGGAGGCTCAACAGTTCCACCATCGGAAACAAAATCAATGTCAAAAATTCTTATTTTTGAACCTGCCATAGCAAAGAAATAATGGAAATTCTTATCAATCTTTATCGTTAAGGTTGTGTCTCCACTATTATATTTTCCTGTCTGAACCGCGGTAAGGCTTCCGTCTTTACAGTGAGTGCCTTTTGTTGCCTCTTCTCCTGTTATTCCTGTCTCAAGTAATCCTGACACAAACCATCCCACTACATTTTCCCCTTTAGGCGGATTAGCTACAGGGTCAACCGGAGCGCCGTCTGTCATCGGCATTTTGTTTAAACCGAATATAATAGCTTTAGCAAGTAAATCCTTGTCTTCAGCGGTAGCGTTAGCTATTTTTAATGTAAGGGTACCGTTTTCTTTAGGAACAAAATCACAGTAAGCGCCTTGGTCAAATTGATAAAGACGACCTGGCTCCTCTTTTGAGGCATTCTGCACTTTTCCATTTGTACCACTTGACGTAATAGCTACATCTCCTGATGTGGCGTCAGTAGCGGTCTGTATATCAGGGTTTATTGAGTAATAATGAGCTGTTCCCCCTGTAAATTCAATAGTAGCGCTCTTTTTATCCTCTGATATAGTCCAATCGCTTCCGCTTTTAGCGAAAACATTTGAAATAGGCATACAGCCAATAATCATAGCCACGGTAATCATTAAGGAAAGAATTTTTTGATATAAACCGCTTCTATGACTTCTTTTTGTTGCGTTCATTTTTTATCCTCCTTTTTATAAATATTTTTTTAACCATAGTAAAACTATTTATTTCTCAATATCCCGTTTTTGTTCTGTCTGATTATGTAAAATAAAATCGCTTAAAGCGAAATTAAAAACCGACGGAATAAAAGAAAACATAAATAATCTACTATGTGTAGTATAACAAATCATATTCTTTTTGTCAACGCTAATAAGATTAAAAATAAAAAATATCCAACAATTCTACAGCGAAATAATAAAAGAATAAACAGACACATTTTAATTGCTCTGATTATACATAAAGAATTATTTTATTGTTTTCTCCTTGAGATTTTATTGATATTTATAATAATTTTACCTTATAAAACTATTTCTTGTTTTTTAAAATATTTTACTTTAAGACATATCACTAATTTTTCTTAAATGAATAGATATTAAATGTAAAAAATATGTAAAATTTTTAAAGTTTTTCTTAAATTTTATTCCTCGTTATGTTTCTTGGCCCCTCTCAATTTCTAAAAACCTCTTTGTTTGTGCAATATGCTTTATCTCTTCTTTAATCATTATAAAATTTTATTAATTTTATGTATAAAACAATGATTTTAAAATTTTTTAAAATATTTTCTTGCAAATAATTTATAAAAATGGTATACTATTTTTATAATCAGATGTACATACAACTGGCTTTTTATGTACTGTCAACTTATTTTTTATTAATTTTTGAGTTTTTTGCTTTCTTATAACTTTTTTAAGGAAGCGGGAAGATTGGGTTGTCATATCCCAAAATCTTAAATAATTTGAAAAGGAGACCAGTCTATGAAGAAAAAATTATCAGCTTTACTTTTATCATGTGTCATGGCGGCGTCGGTTTGCGTTCCCACGCTCGCGGCTGACGAGAAAGCAACGGATAAAGAAACCGCGAGTGTCGCGGCGCCGGCGGCTATTCCCGCTTTCCCCGGGGCTGAGGGCGGAGGAAAATATACCTCTGGAGGAAGAGGATGCGATGTTTACATCGTTACTAATCTTGAGGACTACGCCGCTGGAGAGGATCCTATTCCAGGTTCTTTCCGTGACGCCGTAAGCAAGGATAACAGAACAATCGTATTTAACGTTTCCGGTACAATCGTCCTTAAAGATAAACTGGAAATTAAAAAGAGAAAAAATATCACCATAGCGGGACAAACCGCTCCAGGAGACGGAATTACTCTCTATGGATTTGAGACAAACTTAAGCGACTCCGAAAATATGATAATACGTTATCTACGTCTTCGTCCCGGTGCCATAAACGTTCATAAAGGCGACTCGATGGACGCTA
Organism: uncultured Eubacteriaceae bacterium; assembly: GCA_947565475.1. Classification (GTDB taxonomy): domain Bacteria; phylum Bacillota; class Clostridia; order Lachnospirales; family CAG-274; genus MGBC114079. The sequence goes on along the minus strand of CANOGI010000038.1, from coordinate 2,338 downwards.
TCTGGGGCAGAAGTATGAAAAACATGATGTTCGACCATCTCTCCACAAGCTGGTCAACAGATGAGACAATGTCACTTTACAGAATGGAAAACGCTACCGTACAGTGGAGTATCATCGCTGAGAGTCTTACGATGTCCGGTCATACTAAAGGACGTCATGGTTACGGCGCTATCTGGGGCGGCGTAAATACCACATACCATCACAATCTTGTAGCTAACCACACCTCAAGAAATCCCCGTATCGGCGGCGGAACACCAGAGGCGGACGATAACAACCATATCGCTCTTACAGACGTTAGAAACAACGTTCTCTATAACTGGGGATATAATACAATTTACGGTGGCGGACGCTCAAGAACAAACTATATAAACAACTATATTAAAGCCGGACAGGGAACCCGTGATTCCGTAAGAGAGCGTATTATAGACGCCGGCGAGAAAAACAAACCTGGATATTTCTATGTGAGAGGCAATTATGTGGAGGGCAATGACGCTCTTACAAAAGACAACTCAAAAGGAATTTATGTTTCCGACTCAAACGCTCCAAGCACGGAAATCTCAAGTACAGAGTTCGCTATGGAAGGCACAAAGCCTGAGAATTTAAGAACAACTTCCGCTAAAGAGGCATACCCAGAAGTTCTCGCTAAAGCCGGAGCTACTTATCCAAGACGAGATGCCCTCGATGCCAGAATTATCAATCAGGTTCAAACTGATACTGGAAGATACGCCAACCTTGACGATGAGGTCGGTGGATACCCTGTAAGAGACTCTGAGAAACGTCCTGACGACTTTGATAAAGATAAAGACGGTATGGCGGACGCTTGGGAGCTTGAAAACGGACTCGATCCAACAAATCCTGACGACGGAAAAGAACTCGCGAAAGATAACAGCGGATACACAAATCTTGAGAAATACTTAAATTCTCTTGTTGACATGGAGCACGCTCCCGAAAATCCTAAAATTGAGATATCATCACTTAATTACAACCAAATGTTCACAAAAGGCGAGACAGTTACTGTTACAGCCGACGTTTCAGATAACGACGGAATAGATAAAGTTCAGTTCTTTATCGGCAAAGAGATTGTAGGCGAAGCTACAGAGGCTCCTTACACATATAAAACATCTTCTCTCGATGAAGGAACTTATTATATATCAGCGAAAGTTTATGATAAAAAAGGCAATCAAACTCAATCAAACGCTGTAGCTATTCACGTAAACGATGTGACAATGGAAGGCTCTCAATGGGCGGCGGCTGATGTTGGTAAAGTTGAAACCACAGGCGCCACTACAGTTTACTCCGATGATAAAATAACAGTTAAAGGTTCCGGAAAACTTATCGGAAACGCCGATACTTTCCAATACGCTTATAAAAAATTAAGCGGTGACGGAGAGATAGTTGTAAAACTTGATAGCGCCACATTAGTTGACAATCACGCTTTCTCCGGAATTATGATAAGAAACGATTTAAAAGCTGACTCAGCAGCGGTCGCTTTAGGACTTTCCGCCACAAAAGCGTATGAGTGGAAAGAGAAAAATGAGACCGGAAAAGAAGTTACTTACTATAGAAACGCTTTCTCCGTTTATCTCGCTGGAAGAGATAAAAAAGGCGGGGACTTCTCAAAACTTGATGAAAACCTCGACTCTCTTGATGGCGCTAAGAAAACGAATATTTCCATTGTGAGAGACATAGCTTTCAAAGAACTTAGCGAATATAAGGGATATTACCTCCGTATGTCAAGAAAAGACGATAAATTTACAGCTTATTGTTCACCCGACGGCGAGAATTGGACTGAGGTAGGATCAAGAACAATTCCTATGAATAACACAGTTTATATCGGTGTAGCCGCGGAAGCTAATAAAGTGGCTAATAAACTTGTAAATGTAAATACGGCAAAATTCTCTAATATATCAATTTCCGGAAGAGTTTCTAAAGGCGAGAGAACATCTGCCTCAACTTTAACTACAACAGTCGCTCCTATTCCTGAGAAAATCGAGAACGTGAAGCCAGTACAAACTGGCGGAGATTCTGTTGAAACTGACGTTGACTCAGCCTTAAAATTAAATCCTTGGAAATATAACAGAAATAAATAATAATTCCGCTCTCTCATTATTTTAATAAATTTTTAATAAAAACGCCAATTCAAATTAAAGTTATCTTTTATATTTGGGTTGGCGTTAATTTTATATAATCAAAAGTATCCTTACAATTATTACGTACATTTATAGTCAAGCCACTTATTTTTTAAATTAAGGTGAGTTCGATGAAAAATTGCAGCAAAACGTAGTTTTTCGAGATTCGATAAATAGAAAGCTTTGCATTATAAAGTTTAGGTCAAGCC
>CANOGI010000037.1 GCA_947565475.1 uncultured Eubacteriaceae bacterium | reverse complement strand
TCCTTAAACAATTTGCGGGAAATGTATACATTTCCCGCAAAAGGGGGTGTGAAAAAATGAATTTTTCACACCCCCTTCTTCTATCAGTTAAAACCGCTCGCCTCTATTCGGCGAAACACTTTTAAGCCCAAGGAAACGCCTTTGTTCCCTATAAATACTTACCAATAATCGCTAATACTTATATAACTCCTACATATTTGAGTCTCTTATAATTATATCCACCATATAAAGTAAATCCGTAAGACTCATCGTTTCTTTAGGTCTCGCCCCGTATGTGTTTCCGTAAAATCCTAAATCCCCCGCTTTAAGCATAGCTGTCTGATAAGCGGGATTAGCGTTTTTAATATCGCTGTACTGAGTAAGCTCTAAAGAAGTATAAGGCGCTTGTCGTCCTGTTTTAACCTCATAAAGTTTAACAAGAGCGTTTACGCCCTCTTCTCTTGATACTGTAGGCGATGATATAAGCATACCTCGTCTTGAGAGAGCCGTATAATCGGCGTCAGGCAGAGAACCATTTATAGCCACGTCTTTTCTGCCGTTTGCAACCGCCGCCACAATGTTGTTAAACTGAACCGTCGACACAACGGCGTTCGGTTTTGCATACTGCATATCTGTAATGGCTATTTTGCTGTTAAGACTTATAAGAGAATTAATAGCGTTAGGGTCGTTGGTTGAGATAGACGGGGCGTTTTTCCTGATAGCGGAAAAAGTCGCCGGAATTTTAGTTGTTCCGATAAAAGTACCATTCACGTCATCGTAAACACTGTTGTATCTTTCCCAATTTGTAGTTAAATCCGTATCATAATAAGCTCCTACATTAGTTTCCTGAGAAGTAAACCTGTCGTTAAGCTTGATAGCCACATCCACATTCTTATAAAATTGTTTCATATTTTTAATACCCGTCGGGGTAATAATATCAACCGAAAGTTTCTGAGCGGGAGAAATATACGTCTGACCGTTCTGAAGAAGCGGAGCGTCCGCCGGGCTCGCCGTGACGGTTATTCTGACGTCGGCGCCATGTCCGTATCCTGAAAGAGAATTCACCTCAGTTGTTCTTATAAAGTCTGGTGTAAACCCAAATTTCACGTTGTCAGCTTTTAAATAAAGGGTAATATCGTGCTCCCCGAAAGCTTCCATAATAGAGTAAGGTATCTCAACCACTCTGTTTTTAATTTGATAATTGCTGTAATAAGTTAAATCAACCTCAAACTCATAAAGTTTTTTCTGAAGTATAGTTGAAATAAATCTCTGGTCAACATAGTTGTCATCAAGACCATCGTTGTCCTCCTTGTTTGAGCGGAAACGATAAGTAAGAGTATTCGTAAATCCGTCGTAAATATACTCAAAATCATCGTCAGGCAAAGGATAATGAGAATCATTTATTCCGCCGTTATACTCATCATCGCTTTTTCCAGCCTTAAACCTTACAGGAGTACACCAGTCTGACTCTTTTGTAAAAGATGTTTCCTCAATTTCAGCGTCCCCGTCAGGAATAACGATTGTCAAAGCGTCTTTAAAATCCTTGTTTTTTGAGAATTGGAAAATATAAGTATAAGATTTCGTCCTTGTCCCGTCGTTGCCTATGCTTACGGTACATCTCGCCTTTACTCTTCCGTAATAATCGGTATTGGCCTCAAGGTCATTAAGTTTAACGACTATGGTATTCTGAATAGCCTCGTCCGCTAAAACCTCGTATTTATCCCCCGTAGCGGCGGCAGCTGGAGATGGTCCCAAATCGTCCTCGTTTCTGTTCCACTCGGCGATAATATATTTATCGGTGCGCTGTTCATATTTAGTATCGTGGTTAGAATTATAAATATTTATAGTATCCTTAGCCACAAGACCAAGACCGTCAGGAATTTCAGGTTTTCCCAAAGGGTCTGTTATAACGTAAATAGGACTTGACCACGAGGAGTAAACCGTATTCCCTCCGTTGGGGGCGTTCGCCCTAATCCATATATAATATCCCGTTTCGGGCATAAGACCTTTTATTCTGTAATAAATCCTGCGGATTTCGTCCTCGGTTTTTCTCTCGCCGAACTCGTTAATCTGATCCATCGTAATTATAGTAGCTCCCGACGACGGGTCAGCGACAAGATTAGTGCTGTAAGCAAGCTCATACTCAAGACTGTCCATAAACTCCTGCCATCTTACAGTTATTGACATATCGTCGTGCTTATCTTCCTCAAGCACAGGAACGGTAGGAGTTATCTCAATCGGAACGTCATCGGGCAAAGTCGTACCCATAATATAAGCTGGATAAGCGTCTTTCTGCCCGTCCTCAAGAATTCTGTACGGCCGTATAATAATAGCGTATGTCGTGTTTTTCTCAAGTCCTGTTATATTGTATGAGGCGAGAACGTCTGAATAAAAAGATGGGTTTATCGTCTGCCAGCCGGCGTTCTCGTCTTTCATAATCTGTTTAAGATACGCCTCGTATCCTCCCGGTATGTCCGCTATATCAGCGTATGGGATATAAAGCGCCTCATATTTAATGTCCGAAGCGGTAAGGTCAACCTGTCTCACCGGAAGAAGATTCACCTGATCTTCCGTAAGACCCGCCCCCTGAAAGAGTGATTTGACTCTTTCCTCGCTGTCAACGTCGTGGAAAGTAATGGCGCTTCCCGACGTGCCTTTCTCGTCGCCGTAAAATATTTTCCCGTCTGAGCCGACAGAAGCGCTTGAGTACCATGAATCAGTTTCGCTGTCATATATCTCATACCATTTTGTTCTCCACTCAACCTCAATGGAGTTGTTTGTCACAAGCTCGTTTCCCTCTTCATCCTCTTTGATTTTAAGAGGCGGTTTGTTAAGAGACTGGGGAGCGGCTATATCGCCTCTCGCCGGAAAATACTGGGAAGCGTAGGCGGGTTCCGCCGTAAGTGGGTTGCCTATAGCCACAGGCTTTGACACAACAAGCTTTATATAATACACTTTGTTCTGAACAATATTTTTAGTCACAAACGCCCCCGTGTCATCTTTTCCGGTATAAGTCGTAAGGGCTCTGTAATACACAGGATTTTCATAATCCGGTATATTTGTTTTTGTAAGCTGAGCCGGACTTACGGAATCAAGAGTTTTGGGAAGATTAGGATTCTGAAGATCCTCGACGTTGTCCGTAATCCATAAATCATATAAAACGTTTGTATCTATGTACATTCCGTTTTCCTCAACAAACTCCTTCTCGCTGTCTGTATAAGGATGGCGCATAAACACCGACCAATAAGCGTCCAATGTGTTTTGAGCCGCCGTCTCGTTTACCTCAAGGAAAACTTTTGGCTTATTCGGGGTAATATTGACAGCATTTGGGTCGTATACGGCTATTTCCGATGTAATTGGAACGTCCATGCCCTCAACAAATATTTTAAGCTGATAATATGTTGTCTCAATAGGTTTGTCAATTTGCCAGTAATTTACGTAAATAGCCTGAGGAGAATATATCGTTCCTATTTTTACGCCTATGTCAGTTTCAGAGGCGCCTTTAAAAACCTCAATTCTCTGAATGTTGCCGATAGTGTTTGAAAGCCCCCACCAATGAAGATTGAGATAATCTTTTCCGTTCTCAAGAATCTCAAGGGGAACGGAAATATAAGCGTTGTTTGTTCTGTACTCGTTTGTGGTGTAAGAGTTAAAAGCTATTTTATAGACAATATCGTTAATTGATATATTGGTGTAACTCAAATTGTTAGTAAGCTTTCTTATCTCAGCGCCGGCGTATAAAGGCTCAACCTTAACGGCGTAAACCTCTCCCTGCGCCAAAGCCGTGTCAAAAATACTAAACTGGAGTCTTGACACACCTTCTCTTTCCTCGTCTGAGAGACGCACAAGCTCTTCGTTGTCAATACTTACGTCTTTAAAGTTATTAAAACTTGTAACGGTAGCTCCGCCTCTTTGATAATAAATCCTGTATCCCTGAAAAATATCTTTTCTGTTATACTGGGGATTATCCCATGTAACCGTGAGATAATTTCCCGAACCCTTGGCGTCAACCTTAAGGTCGCTCATAAACAAAACGTCCTCCGGCGTGCTGGTGTCATAAGGAGCGTCTATCCTAACAGGAAGACCGTCGTCACGCACGTATGTATGCAAGTGATAAGGCTGTACCTCGTACATATAAAGACTTCCCGTCGCCAAAACCCTTGAGATTGTGGCTGTCGTGTCGTTCGGCCCTACCTCCGTGAGATTGTTGAAAGTTCCCTCTCCCGCCGTAAGATTTCTTTCCCTTATTCTAAAACCGTCAGGAGCGTGAACAATGTCGCCTCCCTGCGCCTCGCCGTCGACAAGATTAGACCACGGGGGATTAGTCCACGAGAGATTGATGTTGGTGGCGTTTCCCGTCTGGGGAAGCGCCCTTATAACAACATCTTTAACATGACTTTGCAAGTTTGCGAAAACGCTCTGAGCGTCAAACATAACGCAGGAAAATGAAAAGATACAGGAGAGTAAAAAAGCAAAAATTCTTTTTAATTTATTTTTCCTCATAGAAAAATACCTCCTTAAAGATTAACTTTCGCTGAAATATTCGCGAGCATCTGCAAATAATCTTTTATCGTCATAACGCCGTTTGGATTCATACCCGAATTTGTGTATACTCCAAGCTCGAAAGCGGATTGAATACTCTTTTTAAATACTGGCTGAATGCCCTTTATGTTGCTTGTCGCGGCGAAATTCCTAATTTGAACCGTATCTATTTTTATATTTTTTCTTACTTGATAAACCATCATGGTAAGATAAACAGCCTCTTGATTTGTGGCGTCTCCCTGTTTATTTTTGACAAGGAGATTTACACCCTTTGAGGTAAAGAAAGCTATAGGCTCTGCGGTTCTGTCCGCTCCCGATATTCTCGCCGAGCAGCCGAGGGCGGCGTTTCTTGTCAAAGGAGCGTTAATATTCAGCGCCGTGCCTTTTCCTAAGAAGTCCTCAAGACCGTATTTAGCCACAATATTCGTAATAAGCTGACCATTCGGCAAATTAGCTATCTCCGGAATAATAACGGCTTTTCCTAAAAACACGTATATTCCCGGATTTTTTGTGTAAATGGCTTTTTTGCCCATATAATCGGAAACCGTCGCGCCGGTCCAAACGCCGTTTACCTGCCGTCTTCCGGAAACAGTGATTCCCTGGGCAGCCGGATAAGCTATTATAATACTGGCCTCAAGTTCTTCCGTGGCGAAGCTTCTGTCGATTATGTCATCAAGGTCGTCAAGAAACTCCTCATGGGTATCCTCATTAAAATCTATAACAAGGTCTTTTATGAATTTAACCATATCCTCGTCCTTGTCAGCGTCGTCTATCTCGTCAACTATGTCATCATAGTTATCCTCAACCGTGTCTTTAATCCACTCGATAATGTCGTCGACTCTCTCGTCGTCCCATTCCTGAATATCCTCGTCAACACCTACGGCGTCAACCTCCACATCGATAATGGGACTTAACGGGTCAGTATTCTCAATAGTATAGGAAACAGGATTAAAGTACGCCGTTATCTTTATAAAATAATCCTCAACATGGTCGTGGTCCATTCTGTCAAGAACCTGACGGATAGCCTCGTTAAGCGCCGGATCAATAGCCCTCGCCCCCACGATAACGTCGGCGTCTTTCCAGCTTACTTTAAATCCCTTGTTAGCGTCATAAGCCTGTTTTATGGCGCTTGCCGGTATATAATATATTTTTTTCGCCCCAAACTCGCCTGCCGGAAGATTAATAACTCCCGTAACAGCTTCGTTTATAACGCTTTGGAAGTGCTGAGGTCTATAATAAACTACCGTATTTGCGGTGGTATCGTCAAGAATCCAGTAAGGGTCGTCAAGCTCCTCCTCAAGAAGTTCTTTAAATCTGTCTATCCAACCGTCGATTTCCTCTTTTTTGTCCTGGTCAACGGCGTCAACGTCTGTTCTGTGTTTTTCTATGTTAGAGTAGATTGAGGCTTCGTTAAGAGTGTTGTTTAAAATCCTTACTTTTATAAAGTAAAGCTTGCCCTGCTCAAGCCCTCCTATTGTATAGGTAAAATGCAGAGTACCATCGGGATTTTCCGTTTTATTTGCTTTAAGAGTCTCGGGCTTCATCGTAACGGGGCTTTCCCACAATTCCGTATCCTGCTTAAGAGCGTATTGAATATCATATTCAGTACCAAGTAAATTCGTGTCAAAATAAGGAGTGTCAAAACTTATTACAACCTGGCTTTCCTTATCGTGTTTAATGCCTTTCTCAATTTTAAGGTTGTAAGGACTCTCAACCGGGGTCGTAGTCACTGAAAGAGGAACCCATACAGAGTACGCCACAGGTTTTCCGTCCACAATTCTTACCGTTCTGAGATAATAGAAATAAAGCTGATTCGGGCTTAAAGTTCTATCATATAAAACGTTTTGAATAACGTCTTTTGGGTCATAACCAAATCTCTCCGCTGAAACCGGAGTATCGGAAAAATCCGTTCCGTTAAACTCGTAGATGCTGTCTTTTAGCGTCTGCCAGCCCGCTACTTTAACACCGCTGTTTACTTTTTCCCAAACCTCGGCGTAATCTTTTCGGCTCGCTCTCGTAACCTCGTCCATCTGTTCCCCGTTTATCCTTATAAACTGATACTCAAGGGAACTGTTGGGATACTCTGCCCCGTCAATAACTTTATCCCACATAAGTTTTACACTGTTTAAAGTAATATCGTCTTTTGTGAAATTGTCGGGAGCCTCCGGATAATCGTCCTCAGGTCCTGGCACATCCTCGTCCGGCAAAGTAGTAGCTGTAACTATACTTGAGTATCCTGATAAATCAGTCTCGTCGTTTCCCTCTTCATCTAAATATTTCTCGTTTACAGTATCATACGGCACAACGACCGTTTCCAAAATAACGTAATATGGCTGATTTTTGTCAAGCCCTCTCAAAGTAAAGCTTTGATTTTCAGCGCTTGGGTCGTGCATAATATTCTCTATTTTTACAATTTGGTTGTTTCTCAGCTCATCTCTTAAAACAGTTCCGCCCACAGCGCTGTTCGCGGAAAAGTCAAGTCCAGCGTCCGCCGTTTTCCCGCCGAAATCAAAAGTTTTTATAATTCCCGAGATTGTACCGGGAATCTCGTCCCTGTTATTGTTATATTGAATAAGATTGTCAAAATTCGCCTTATCCTGTGTAACATATGCGTTAAACTTAATCGACTTGTCGCCAAAATCATATTTTCTTGTCAGAAGCATTTTTTCCCTGTACTTATAAATAAGACTGTCCCTGTCGTCAATGTCAAAAGTATCCCACTCAACCGTAAACTCGTTTTTTCCTATCGCCTTGTCACCCGCTGTCACTACTCTAACATTTTGAGGCTCCGGAACATCATAATCCACAACGTCGTCAAGAGTCACGTCGTCGTAAAGAGACGCCGGTATCTTAACATAAGTCTTATTGTCTGTGTAATATCCACTTAAATTAAGGAAATAAACATTTGGATACAAAAACAGCTGGTTTTTATCCGCTTTGGGGGCGGTAGGCATTCTAAATGTAATCGTTGGCCTTACCACCGTATGTCTCGTCGTTCCCATAAGAACATCGTAAGTATCAAATTTAAAGGAATCTTCCTCTATCTCCGCGACACCGTCCTCTTTGTCCGCCGTTATTTTAATCTCATCTCCGACTAAAGATAGGTGAAGCTTAATTTTAGCGAATTGCTGCTCATTCTCGTCATAAGGAACCTCGCCTCTGTTAAACTCGTAGTAAACGTCAAGTTCCCCTCCGTTTTTCTTTAAAATGTTTTTAAGAACAGCCTCATAACCCATATCCCATCTTAAAGTCATAAGAAGTTCATTTTCCGTGGAAGCTCCGGGGTTTGACGGAACAACCTCCGCCGATATAACCTCAAAATTCGCCGGAGTGCTTATAACCACGTCAGAGTCGTCAGGCTTAAATTTAAGAATCTGAGACTCCAAAGTAACCTGACTTGTACCAGGTGTAGAGTCAGGAGGAGTAAAAACAAAATCAATCTGAAAACACTGGGTTTGTTTGTTAATGGCGTTAATATTAACAGGTACGTAAATCGGCTCCGTACCTCCTTTTGAGTCCTCGACCTGCGCCCAGTTTGTAAGGGTCGCCGACGTTGCTCCCGATTTAACTATATAATATCCCTTATATCCCTCAAAAGGCTGAATTTTAAGGTAGAATTGCTCTGCCGAGAGAGCCTCCACGGTATATACGGGATAAGTGTATACTTTTCCGTGAGGAATAGTTGTGACGTCCGCTAAAAAGTTACCGTTATTAGGTTTATATAATGATATCTCAGCGGGATTATAAATAACACCCGGCTGAAGATTTGTAATATTCACGGAAATAGTGGAATTGTTCACGTCTCTCGTAACGTTTACTCTTCCGTCTCCGCCCTGTCCTGTGTTTCCACCTATGGTATAAGTCGCTCCCGTATTAGGATTATTGGCGTAAATATTGGCGATACTTACCTGAATTTTTTTAGAGTCGTCAATATTGCCCAAATTCACGACAAGGGAAGTTATGTCGTTGCTCGTCGCCGATGAAGGGTCGATGTAAATATATGACTTAGTAGCGTCGTCCCATACCTTCGGCATATTTATGTCAAGAACAAGTTCAGGCTCATAGCCCGGGTCATTGGCGTTTACCCCTGTAAAAGGTCTCTCCGTATGGTCTATCTCATAATGCCTGTCATTCGCGTAAGGAGTAGAGCGGAAAGAATTAGCGTTTATGCCCGTGAAAATCTGAAGATTATCGGAAATCTCGCTTTCCCCGGGGATATTAAGTTTAAGGTCAAAATCGTATATATTACCCTGCTGTATACCGCTTGTGACATAATACATAATGTCGTTGTCCGTGCCTTTTACCCATTGGAATTTAATTGTCTCGTTGTCATACTTAAAGGCGAATCCGCTGCTTTGAGTAATATTAAAGCTCGCCTTTGTTGGCTTTCCGTCCGGCCCGTCATACACAACGCCGAAATTCTCCGTGGCGTTAGGAAAACTTTCCGCCGTGGGCGCCACATAAATTCCATCAGTGTCCCTGTACACCTGAAAAAGGGTATCGCTAAGAGAAATATAATCAGAAGTTGCGTAATCAAAAACCTTGTATGTGACATTCGCCACGCTTCCATTTTTAACAATCTCAAAATCGACTCTTTTTCCGTCTTTGATATTATAACTCAAAGTATATGTACCCCTGTCAAAAGACGAGCCGTTTCGCTTTCCGAAATCCCACCATAAAAACACATTATCGCTGGCGTCGCCTTTGCTCACAATGTTAAGTCCGTCATTTAAAATATTCTCTTTGTTCCACTCAAACGCGAAAGCGTCGGCGGCGTAAACACTTTGAAATGAAACACCAAAAAACAAAGTGTTTAAAAGAAAAATAAAACTTAAAAACTTTGCCGTAATAGTCTTCATAAAATACCTCCTGTTTAAACTTAAATCCTTACGAAAACCTCGATTTATTATAATAGACTTCTTTCGAAACTTTACGCCAACTGTACGAAAAAGAAAAAATCACTTTATTAATATTAGCGAAATGTATCTTGTTTTTCAGGCGCCGAAAGTACGAATAAGTTTTGAAATAGCGATTTTTCTAACTTCTGCCGAATTTTCCGTAAATTTTCGAAAGAAGCCTAATATAAAGTCAAAAACTCCCGTTTTTACAAATCAGCGTTTTCCCAATTACCTTAATTATAAACTTATTATGTATAAAAGTCAAAGGTAAAGAGCCTTTTTTTAATAAAAGTAATAAAATTGTAAAAAAAGAAAATACGCCCTGTTTGTATTGTTTAAAATTATAGTCAATCAATTAAAAAACGAAAAGGTAAATCTCAAAAAAGCGAGATATGTTAAAGATTTTTTTGTTGGCTCGCGCTAAAAATTCAGCGAATTACTATAAACTGTTCTATCTTATTTTCAAACAGCTTATATAGTGAATTAAGTCGTTTCCTGACACGCTTTATGTAATCATCTCCGAAAAATCATAAATAAACCCGTCGGCGGCGGCTTTAATTTTTTCCGTATCTTCCGCCGAAGTTTCGTCGTAGACACCAAAAATTCTCATACCCGCCGATTTGGCTCCTTTTACCGCGGGCAAAATATCCTCAAAGACAATACATCTCTCAGGGGATACCGAAAGTCTCTCAGCGGCTAAAAGATAAATATCAGGAAATTCTTTTCCCCTTTTTACCTCCGAACCGCTCACGAAAGAATCGAAAAGGGAAAGCATACCGTTGTTTCGCAAAAACGGCTCGTAAAGCGTATTTGGCGAAGCGGTGCAAAGAGAGACCCTAACGCCCTCTTTTTTTATATACTCAATATATTCCCTTGCGAATTTTTTCGGTCTCACGTTAAAGCTGTACTCTTCTACAGCTATGGAATACCATTCATCCATAATCTCGGAGACGCTTTCTTTAAAACCGTACTCGTTTTTCGTAAAAACGGCCGCCTCATAAAAACTCATTGAGGCTATCTTTTTAGAGTATTCTTTTGGTATTTTCAAGCCTCTCCTGCCAAAAAAAATATTATCAACCTTTTTCCACACATAATGAGAATCCGCTATAGTTCCGTCAAGGTCAAAAACAGCCCCTTCAAAATCCAGCATAAAAAAACCTCCGTGGTATTTTAAATTGTCAAGACTACTCAAATTTTTGTATAACAAAAATTCGAGTAGTCTTGCTTGTACTGTCAGTCAAATAAAATCGTATTAATCCCGTCTCAAGACCGAAACGACTTTTTCTCTCATCGCTTTGGCGGCCTCTTTAATATCCCTTTCGGCAATAATAGCGGAAACAACAGCGACCCCGTCGATTCCCGTACCTCTTAAAGCGTCTATGTTTCCCCTGTTTATCCCACCGATTCCAACTACGGGAATATCAACGCTTTTTTTAATTTCCGTAAGTTCCTCAGGCGTAACGGAAACGGTGTTCGTTTTAGTGGACGTCTGAAACAGCGCCCCCACTCCTATATAATCAGCCCCGTCTTTTTGGGCGTTTAAGGCTCTTTCTAAATTTTGGGCGGAAACCCCGATAATTTTATCGTCCCCCATAATTTTTCTGGCGGCCCATATGGGTAAATCGTCCCTGCCTATATGTACCCCGTCGCAGTCCGCCGCTTTGGCTATATCCGCCCTGTCATTAATAATAAGTGGAATATCGTGGTTTTTACAAATCTCCCTTATTTTAACAGCCGTCTCAAAAAACTCTCTTGACGAGATATTTTTCTCTCTCAGCTGAATCATGGTGACTCCGCCCTCTATGGCGGATATAACGGCGTCCTCTATTTTCTCTGACGACATAATGTCTCTGTCCGTCACAAAATATAAAGTGTAATCAACATTTTTTTTATCCATAAACCCTCCGTAAAAATTTCTCATCGACGCTAATCTCACACTGTCAAGACTACTCGAATTTTTGTATAGCAAAAATTCTCAAAACTGGATAAAAGAACATAGCGCGCCGAGAAAACCGACACGCTGTTTTATTAAACCTCCAGCCCCGCTTTTTTGTAAAGCTCATAAAAATGATTTGTCGGGCCGTGTCCCTTTCCTATTTCAAGAGAATGAAGAATGGCTGTCGTAATATATTCCTTAGCGTCGTAAACAGAGTCGTAAACGCTTTTCCCCCTCGCTAAATTCGCCGTAATAGCCGATGAGAGAGTACACCCCGTCCCGTGAGTGTTTTTTGTGTCAATTTTTTTCGTTTTAAAACTTGAGAACTCTTTTCCGTCAAATAAAATGTCCTCAGCGTCGCCTATTGAGTGCCCGCCTTTTATAAGAACGTTTTTAGGCCCCTTTTCATAAATGACAGCGCAGGCGTCTCGCATATCCCTCACGTTTTTAATCTCCATACCGGAAATCTTCTCCGCCTCCGGAATATTGGGGGTAAGCAAAAATGCCGACGGAAGAATCTCTTTTATGAAAAAATCAACGGAATCCTCCGCCATAAGAGGACATCCACCCTTCGCGTACATAACTGGGTCTATGACAATCTTCTCCGGTTTATACTCCTCAAGTTTCTCTTTAACGGCCGCCATGCACCCAGGATTTGAGAGCATTCCTATTTTCACCCCATCAACTTTAATATCCTCAAAAACAGCGTCAATCTGTTTTTTTATCATATCTGGCGTAACATCTAAAATATCAATAACTCTGCTTGTGTTTTCCGCCACTACGGAAACAATAACGCTCATTCCAAATACTCCATGGGCGGAGAATGTTTTAAGGTCCGCCTGAATACCGGCGCCCCCGCTGCAGTCCGACCCCGCTATAGTCAATACGTTTCTCAAGTTTTTTCCCTCCTGTTTTATAAAAATATCTCATCAGAGATTATTCGTATTTCCGCCTTACAAAAATACACATACCCGGCGGACTTTTCCAGCCGGGGCAAGAC
>CANOGI010000036.1 GCA_947565475.1 uncultured Eubacteriaceae bacterium | reverse complement strand
CGTTATACGCTATAGCGTTCATTGTGAAATCCCTGCGGCTTAAATCCTCTTCTATTTTTTTTGTGTAGGTAACCTCATCAGGACGGCGAAAATCAGTGTATGCGCCGTCTATTCGGTAGGTTGTGACCTCGTAATTTGTTTTATCTTCTACTATTGTTATTGTCCCGTGGGCTATTCCCGTATCATAGGTATGAGGGAAAAGGCTTTTTGTTTCCTCAGGCAGGGCCGATGTTGTTATATCCCAGTCTTTGGGGGTATCGCCGAGAAGATAGTCTCTCACGCAGCCGCCGACTATATATGCCTCAAAACCCGCTTTTTCCAATGTGTTTATTATATCGGTAACTTGTTTTGGTATATTCATATAACGTGACCTCTCTAATATACTTTTGTGTTAAAAAAATCAAAAAAAGTTTTTACGTCTTTATGCCATTCACTGTCTTCGGCGTATCCACCCTCTCCGCCTCGTGTGTTTATCCATTGTATAAACTCTATGTTTGACGGGCGGGATTTTGACAGGTTGATTATTGACCGACAGGCTATTTTAGTAGAGTCCTCTATTGTTGTATTATAGTTTTTCCAACTTCCATAAACATTAAAAGGGTTATTTGATATTTTTGAGGCGAACTTATTATTTTTAGGTACAAAGCTTTGTTCTCTACCTGTTATGGCAAAGAGCAGGCATGGATTTAAGTTATGTATTCTCGACTGCTTTATTATTTCACCGAAGTAAGGCTCTTCAGCTAAAAGCGAGTTTTTCTCCAACAGGTATTTTTTCAGGGCGTATAAATTTCCTGTTCTGTATAAATAGGGAGACGGTATTGTATCGGAATATTTATTATTTGGCTTAAAGCTTTCCTCATGGGGACCCTTATCAATATACAGCACGGTCGTTTTTACAGCTGTAAACACACGTGTTTGGTTGTTTGAATATATATATAGCCCGACAGAGCATAATATTGTCGTAAGGGTGAAAATAAAAATCCATTCTTTTATCAGTTGTTTGGCGTTTCGCATTATTCTCTCCGTTATAGCGACATTATTTTTTATGATAAATTTCTATTAGAACTGTATAATTACATAGTTTTAATAGAAATCTGATGTAAAAAAATAGTTACAAGGTAAAAATAATATGGTATAATAACAATTATAAAAATCAGAGGCTTTCTTGTAATTGTTCATAATAGTTTAACCGGCTGAGCAAGCCGCCCGTTTTTTAGGATGGGCGCTTATTATTATATTCAGCTGGAGTATTAATTTAGGCTGAATACAAAGGCGCTTTAAAACGACGGCGGTTGTGGATATTTTTATTTTATAAAATACGAATAGTTCTAAAATTTTACTATAAGTATACCCTAAATTTAAAATATAGTCAATATTTCACTTTTTTTGAGAAAGAAGGTCAATTTTTGCTACGCCGGCTCGTTAAATTATTAGAGTGAAACAATAAAATAATTTACATAATATATTTAGGAGCGGACGAGAGTTTAATAATACGTATATATATTTGTGATAAAAAAGATTGGAGTGACGTTTATGGCTCGTAAAATTCTTGTTGTTGACGATGAGGAAAGTATTGTTAAAATAATTGAGTATAATTTGAAAAAAGAAGGATATGAGGTATTGAGCGCTTTTGACGGTGAGGAGGGATATAAACTTGCCGTTGAGGGAAAACCTGACCTTATACTTCTTGATATAATGATGCCTAAAATGGACGGATATGAAGTGTGCAAAAAAGTCAGGGAAAGAAGTGACGTCCCTATCATTATGCTTACGGCGAGGGCGGAGGAGGTTGATAAAGTCGTTGGTCTTGAGTTGGGAGCGGACGATTATGTTACGAAACCTTTTGGAAACAGAGAGCTTATGGCGAGAGTGAAAGCCCACTTGAGAAGAAACGACGCGCGCAGGGAACAGGAAACGGTGACTTCTGAGAACTCGGACAGATTTGGAGACATTGTTATTGATTTTGACAGATATGAAGTTTATAAAAGAGGTGAGGTTATATATCTTACAGTAAGAGAGTTTGAGCTTCTTAAATTTTTGGCGACTCAGAAAAATCAGATTTTCTCAAGAGAAGCCCTCCTTGAGAAAGTATGGGGGTACGAGTATTTTGGGGACGTAAGGGCTGTGGACGTTACTATAAGGAGGCTTCGGGAAAAAGTGGAGGACGACCCGGGGCACCCTAAATACATTATTACCAAAAGAGGATTTGGGTATTATTTTACGGTTTAAGCCTATGGGCGTTTTCGCTTATGGAAAGACAATAAATTTCTTTCCAAATCGCTGTAAAGGTTTAGACGAAGTCTAATAAAGAGTGAGGAAATGGACGAGTTTTCAGTGGGATTGCGAACTCACTCTGAATACAAAGGCGAATATTTTCGTCGTTAGATACGAGAATTTTTGTGTAGCAAAAATTCGAGTAGTCTTGACTAAAACTGATATGTTAAATGATTATTATGTTATTTGCCGTTTAGAATTTTGTTAATCGATGTAATTTTGAATTATAGTCAATCAACTTAAAAATAAAGGAATTATATAGATAACCGCACCGGTTTATATGGGCGACTAAAAATTATTTTTATTTATTCTTTGTGCGGTGTTTCCTATGTTCAGCCGGCTGGTGAGGAGTGAGGATATATCTTTTCTTTGCGCCGTGAAAATAATTTTTATCCCTCTTCTTTTCAATCTTTTTTTAGTTAATTGACTATGATATTCGAGATTACGCTGATTCAGAGGTTTTTTATGAAAAGTATCAAATGGAAAATGGTTTTTATTTATTTTACGCTTG
Source organism: uncultured Eubacteriaceae bacterium (assembly GCA_947565475.1). GTDB lineage: Bacteria > Bacillota > Clostridia > Lachnospirales > CAG-274 > MGBC114079. The sequence goes on along the minus strand of CANOGI010000036.1, from coordinate 9,856 downwards.
TATTTATAGTTATGATTATAAGCGGTACTTATATAATTATAATGACAGACTCAAAGGAAACCCGCAACGCTGAGGAAGAGCTTAAACAATGCGCCGTTTACGTTGAGGAGCAGATTGTAAGGGAATATGACAATCCGGAGGACTTTCAAAAGGGTTTTGATAATTTTTTTATCGTTAGGTCGTCTATGAGAAACATTCAGGCGAATATTCTTGATAAAAACGGAAATACAATAGCGTCCAGCGTTTCTTCCGATAAATCATCTTTTATGAATTATAATAACTCTACCGTTATCTCCGCTCTCGCGGGAAAAGAAAGTTTTGAGTCCAATAAAAAATATATGGACTTTAACTCTCAGGTTAAAGACTGGATTACTTTTGGACGCCCTGTATTTAACGAAAGCGGGGAGGTCGAGTATATTATTTATGTACAGATTGACGGCGAGGAAATAAAAGACAACATTATGACTATAGCTGGTATCATCGCTGTTTCCGTAGTTATCGCCTTTGTTATAACGGGTATACTTGGTATTATTTTCTCAACGACAATTACAAGACCTATAGCCCTCCTTACAAAAAAGGCGAACCAGCTCGCTCACGGAAGAAAATTTGAGAGGGTGCCGGTAAAATCAAATGACGAGATAGGCCAGCTTACAAGAAGTTTTAACTATATGGCGTCAGAGCTTAGAAAAACTTTATCGGAGCTTGAGAATGAGAACAATAAGCTTGAGATAGTTGTAAACAATATGACGGACGGCATTTTGGCGTTTGATTATTTTGGAAAGCTTATTCACGCCAACAGCGTGTGCAAGGAGCTTTTGGGGCATACTACGGAAACGCTTACACTGAGGAAGTTTCTGGCGGAAACCAATATGTCGAATATTTCTCTGGTGCCTAACGTTATTTCGGAGACGATTATAAAAAGAGACGATTTATATTTAAGCGTTTCTTATATTCCCTATGGACAGAAAGAGGTCACGGATGTTTTAGGATTTAAAACAAAGGACACCTTTGAGGGTCTTGTGGTGGTTTTGCAGGATATTACAAAGCACAGACGCCTTGATGAGATGCGAAGGGAGTTTGTCGCCAATGTTTCCCACGAGATAAGAACGCCTCTGACTACTATTAAAAGCTATACGGAGACTCTTATTGACGGCGCTATAGAGGAAAAGGAGATAGCTGTTGAGTTTTTACGCATTATTAACTCGGCGGCGGACAGAGTAGCTTTTTTGGCGAAAGACTTGCTTGATTTATCTCATCTTGACAACAAACAGATGAAATTTAATTTTGAGAGAGTAAATATAATAGGTATTTTAAGAGACTGTGTTACACAAAATTATATTGCCGCCCAAAATAAAAATCAGGACATTTTATTTAATGTTTCCGATGATACGGAGTATATGGTAAACGCCGATGTGGGAAGAATTACTCAGGTGTTTAACAATGTTATCTCAAACGCCATGAAATACAGTCCAGAGAATACCGTTATAAAAATATACACTGAAGAGGACAGGGATTTTTGTTATATTAAAATAAAAGATAATGGTATTGGCATACCGAAAGACGACCTTGAGAGAATTTTTGAGAGGTTTTACAGAGTGGACAAGGCCCGTTCTCGGGCTATGGGCGGAAACGGTCTTGGGCTTTCCATAGCGAAAGAAATTATGGAGGGGCACAGAGGCGGGATAGAGGCTAAAAGTTCTCTTGGAAACGGGACGGAAATGATTCTTAAATTTCCGAAAGCGTAAAAAGGGCTGCGGAGCAATCAGGGGAATTTCAAAAAAATAAATTTTTTGTTTTCCAAGCTTTAATTTATAGTTAATTGAGACGGAGTCTCAAGGTCTTATTATTTTTTTAGGAGATTGATTAATATGGAATTTGGATTTTTAAAAGTAGCGGCGGCGACACCTTACGCGCGTCTTGCCGACTGTATGAAAAACGCTGAGGAAATTGTTAAGCTTACTTTTATAGCGGCTCAAAAAGGCGCGGCGGTCGTGGTTTTTCCGGAACTATCGATTACTGGATATACCTGCGGGGATTTGTTTTTACAGTGCTCTCTTATTGAGGGGGCTAAAGAAGCCCTGCTCTATACGGCGGAAAAAACAAAGGATATGGATATTGTTATTTGTGTCGGGCTTCCTTTTGATTTCGAGGGAAAACTTTTTAACTGCTGCGCTGTGCTTCATAAAGGAGAGGTTTTGGGAATAGTCCCTAAAACAAATCTGCCTAATTATAACGAGTTTTATGAGAAAAGGTGGTTTACGGAGGCTCTTTCTGAAAACAAAAGAGTTATGTTTGGGGGAAAGGAAGTTCCGTTTGGGACAAATCTTCTTTTCAGAAGCAAAAATAACGATGATTTTGTTTTTTCTGTTGAGATATGCGAGGATTTATGGACGGTTATTCCTCCATCGTCTTATCACGCAAAGGCGGGAGCGTCTCTTATATTCAACTTATCCGCCGGAAACGAAATCACGGGAAAGGATATTTACAGAAAAAATCTTGTGGAAAGCCAGTCGGCGAGACTTTTATGCGGTTATGTATACGCCTGCGCTGGAGAGGGAGAGTCAACCACGGACATCGTTTTTTCTGGTCACAATATAATGGCGGAGAATGGAAAAATATTGAGAGAAAGCGGCAGGTTTAAAAATGAGATTATTTTCGCTGACTTCGATTTATCTTATTTGAGGAGTGAGAGAAGAAAAAATACAAGCTTTTCTATTTCCCCAAATGGATATGAGAATATATTTTTTGATTTGTCTGAAAAAGCGGTCCCTCTTGAGCGGTATATAGACCCTACGCCTTTTGTGCCGTCAAGTCAGGGGCAAATGGATAAACGGTGCGAGGAAATTATTAAAATTCAGGCGCTGGGACTTAAAAAGAGAATTTCACATATAGGCTGTAAAAATGTTGTTATAGGGATTTCGGGGGGGCTTGACTCAACTCACGCTTTAATTGTCGCTTATAACGCCTTTGAAATGTTAGGCCTTGAAAGTAAGGGAATTATAACGGTGACTATGCCATGTTTCGGAACGACAGACAGGACTTATAAAAACGCCTTAAAGCTATGTGAGGAATTGGGAACGACCCTTATTGAGATAGATATAAAAGAGGCTGTGTTAAATCATTTTAAGGATATAGGGCATAATTCGGAAGTGCACGACCTTACTTATGAGAACAGCCAGGCGAGGGAAAGAACTCAAATTCTTATGGATATAGCGTCAAAATACAATGGTTTTGTAGTCGGTACGGGAGATTTATCGGAACTCGCTTTAGGGTTCGCCACATACAACGGCGACCATATGTCAATGTACGGTGTAAATGCTTCAATACCGAAAACCCTTATAAGATACCTTATAAAATATATTGCCGACAATAAGACTTTTAAAATAAATTCCGTGTCTGAAATACTTCTTGATATACTGGACACTCCTGTTTCGCCGGAACTTTTGCCACCTGATGAAAAAGGAGCTATTTCACAGGTCACGGAGGATATTGTCGGGCCTTATGAGCTGCACGATTTCTTTTTATACAATTTTATGAGAATGAGTTTTTCAGCCGATAAAATTATTTATCTCGCCGAGAACGCTTTTAAAGGCGCTTATGACAGCGAGACAATAAGAAAATGGTTTAATATATTCATTAAAAGATTTTTCTCACAGCAGTATAAACGTTCCTGTATTCCCGATGGGCCTAAAGTGGGTTCTGTTTCCCTATCGCCGAGAGGTGATTGGAGAATGCCGAGCGACGCTCTCAGAGACGCGTTTATGCCAAAGGAGTAATGTTAATTTTTCAAGTGGTTTGACTATAGTGTAAAGACAGGCTTAAATTAGCTTAGTATTTTAAAAAATATATTTCAGAATAAAAAAGGACTGACAAATATAAGTTTGACAGTCTTTTTTTATTTTATGTATAAGTTAGAGCCTCAATAGCGGTCTCCTGCTTAATTTACGCCATTGAGACAATTTTTGTGGTTCTATCATATGCCAAATCAATTACGGTTCCGTCGAGGGTTACGACAATCGGTCGTGAAAGAAAATTTTGATTTATAAACATTATTTGCGCCGTTTTATTATTTGAGAGTTGAACATAAGAGCTTACATAAGTGTAAGTGATATTTTTTGTGAACTGAAACAGTGTCTTTGTATCAAGGCGGCCTATGTTCATAGCCTCAAAGTCGGTTATTATGTCAAAGGGGCAGAGTCTTTTTATTGATACAAGATTGTCGTACGCGTTGCATACAGCGACTATTTTTGAGATTTCAGTTAAATTTTTATCCGTGAGTCCTTTTGGATAACCGGAACCGTCTATTTTCTCATGATGGGAGAGAACGGTTTGTTTTATATCCTCGGCAAGGTCTTGAGAGATAAGAATATTATATCCCATTTCAGGGTGTTTTTTAAATTTAGAGAGTTTCTCGCCGGAAAGGGTTTCCCCGTTTAAAATCTCATTTTCCGAAAGGTCAAGAGATGTTTTTCCTATATCGTGGAGAAGTCCCGCGACGGAGGCTTTCTCAATGTCTTTTTTATCAAGGTGCAGCCACGTGGCGCATATATGTGATAAGACGGCGACGTTTATACTGTGAGAATATGTGCGGTCGTCCATTTTGTCTAAATAACTTATGTAATGGATTAAATCGCTGGCGCAATTAGCCGTGTCAACGATTCCCTCAACAATTCCATAAAGTTCTTCCTGATTTGTGTTTTTACCGTTTTTTAAAGCCTTGACACAGTTTTTATACTCGTTTAACTTTTTATCGTAGGTATCGTGGAAGCGCTTAAACTCAGGTTTTCGCAATATGGGATTTATTCTTGGCTTTGCCGATGAGGTATTGTTGTCTTTTTCCTCAGTCCCTGAAAAAGGTTTATTTCTTTTATCTATGGAGTAAGTCCAGACCTCAACTTTTGAGATGTCGTCGGTCTTTTCAAGTTTTTTATAATTTGCTTTATCAAGCCTTGTGTTTTTCGTAAGAATGACAACGCCGCTTTTTGATACGGCGTCTTTGGCGAGAATCATATCAGGACATAATTCTGACAGGCTTACTCTTTTTGTTTCCTGTAAAGAATCCATTATAAAATCACTCCTTTTAAAGTTTTTATAATTAAAATTATGAGCGTCCTGATATCTAAAAACGGTTCCGGAAATTTTAATTATGAAAACATTAATCTTTGGAATTGGTTCTTATATTACTATTATACACTTTTTTGAAAAAACATCAAGTTATATTACAATGTTCCCCACGCTTCCTCCAAAAGCTGTACGGCTTTTGAGATTTCAAATATTTCAAGTCCGCCATATCCAAACACAAAGTATTTGTCGTTATAAAGTCCGCTTTTTCTGTTAAAGTGGCGGGTTAATGGAACTATTTTAACTCCTTTGTCTCTCGCTGCGTATTCCATTTGATTTTCAGGTACGTCGGTATTAAATTTGGCTATAAAGTGGGTTCCGTCTAAATTATCGTAAATTTCCATTTTTTCTCGAAAAGCTCGTTTATCTAACTCGGAGAGAAGAAAGTCCCTTTTTTTCATATAAACATTTTTCATTTGTTTTACGTGTTTCATAAAATACCCTTCTCGCATAAACTCCGCTAAAACCCACTGCTCAAATAAATTTACAGGGGTGTAATAGCTGTTTATTATAAGTTTCCATTTTTTTAGAAGCGGTTTTGGTAAAATTATATACGCTGTTTTTATAGACGGCCCGATTGTTTTTACAAAGTCTCCTATATATATAACTTTTTCGTTTCTGTCAAGTCCTTGTATAGAGGTTATGGGTTTACCGTAGACAAACTCGCTGTCGTGGTGAAACTCGACTATATATCGGTTTTTACGGGCGTTTGCCCAGTTAAGCAGTTCATGACGCTGTTCCACGGGCATAGAATACCCGACGGGGTATTGATGCGACGGCATAACAAGAAGAACGTTTATGTTTGAGTTTTTAAGGGCCTCTATAGAAAAGCCATCTTTTGTCACGTCAAGTAGACAAATTTTCTTGTCGCACATATTTATAACTGAGTAAATTCTTTTCATACATGGGTTTTCGATACCGTAAACGGTATTCCTGCTCATTATTATTGTAAGCATAAGCAGAAGATAATCGAAGCCGGCGCCTATTATAACCTGGTTATGGGAGCAGTTTACGCCTCTGAACTCATGAACGTATTTAGCTATCGCTTTTTGAAGAATTCGTTCGCCGAAATTTTCCCCGTGCCCAAAAAGACTTGGATTAGCGTAAATAGTGTCTTTATAAAGTTTTACCCATGTGGCGTAAGGCATTTTTAGAATGTCGTTTCCGTTTATACTGAAATTATATATATAATCAGGAAAAGATTCCTCGTCAAGCTCGTTTATATGTCCCATTTTGTTCCGCACATAAAAACCGCTTCTCGGCTCGGACATAATATAGCCTTCCGCCGCGAGTTTCTGATAAGCCGCCTCAACAGTGTTTTTATTTATCTTTAAATGTCCGCAGAGGGCTCTTCTCGATGGCAGTTTTTCGTTTTCCTTTAGGTTTCCCGCCCGGATTTCTTTGAGCAGATAATCGTATAACTGGCGGTATAACGGTATACCGCTGTTATTGTCAAATTGAATTGTAAAGTCATTCACAATAGATCCCACCTTACAGCCCGTATAAAAACTATTAAAATATACAAAAGAAGATATCGACGCGCTTTAAAGATAATATTATTTTTAGTTGATTTTTTGTATATATTTTATTTTAAACAGGCTTTTTAAAGATTTTAAACATATTTTTACAGCGAAGCAAGAAGATGATTAAGATATTTTTATAAGACGGCTTTACGCAAGCGTGATTTATAAATTATTTTCTTTGTTTCGCTTTTATAAATTTAAATTAGAGCATATATAAAAAAATAAAATACACCGGAATTGCTGTAAAATTAGTATTAATTATAATAACACACTTTTATTATACTTTTTTTACGGGGACTTGTCAAATATAGTAAACAAAATTTAAAAGAAGTAAAAAAATCATTTTACTTGCACGACCCGCAAATTGCTGACGCAATTCGCTTATTGGTCAGCGGCGCTTACACACTCGTAAAATATTTTTTACACTTTTTAAGTTTGTTCACTATAAAAGGAAATACGGTGTAGAAAATATAGGCAGGTGATTAAGTTGCCATAACAGATGGTAAAGGGATTGTGTAAAATAGCTGTTATTGTAAAAATATATAGTTTTTTAGTTTAGGGAGATATACGTGAAATGACATATTTTTTAAAAGCCTGATAGTATAATAAAAGCGAAAAACAAAGTTTGAACAAAAGACAAGAGAAAGGAAGATGTTTATGGAGAAGGCAATCAATAAAGCGATTAACACGGGGATAGAGAAAACGGGCAAAAAATCTTTTGTGATAACATCTAAAATGGTTTCCGCCGTTGTTTTAACCATTTTAAGCTTTTTTATAGGACGAATAACATTATTTCAGGGTATAAATCCTTTCGCCATAGCTTTTTTAGCGGTATTTCTGTACACTGATAGAATTTTTTACTCAGCGGCTATATTCTCGGTTCCAGGATTTCTTTTAAGCAGCGGAGGTATATACACTTCAAAATATTTAATATGTCTTGTTATAATGGCGATTTTTAACGTGTGTATAAAAGGAAAAGCCGAAAATATCACTCTTATGCTTAAAAGCGGGACAGGAGCCGCCGCGGCGCTTATCTCAGGGCTTGTGATAGCTTTTTTAAACAGTTTTTCCATATACTACACAGTTTTGGCGATTTTAGAGGGGATTTTGGTATTTTGCCTCACCTGTGTGCTGAATCAGGGTATAAACGCCGTTTATTTCAATATAGGGGACGGCAGGTTTGAAAGCAATGATATTTTAAGTTTATCAATACTTACGGGTGCTGTCGTGGCGGGCTCGGCGGATATTTATATGGGCGGTATTTCCATTATGCTTACTTTGCTGATGTTTCTGGTTATGGCTATGGCGCATAAAAACGGAAGCTCGGCGGGATGCTGCGCCGGGATTCTCCTTTCATCAGTGCTTATGCTCTCGGGGAGCCTGCCTGTAGAGTATTCATGGGTATTCGGGATAACGGGGGCGGTGTGCGGGATATCCAAAAATATGAATAAGCTGTTTACCGTGATTTCTTTTATATTTTCATCGGCTATATGCTTTATATACATAAACGGGGCGCTTTTGACAAAAGAAGTTGTTTTCTCAGGAACGCTCTCCGTTATTTTCTTTTTGATTATCCCGCTTAGCAGGTTTCCGTCTATCGTACCTAAAGTTATGCCTCTGCCTGATACGGCGTCAGCTTATATTTTGAGAATGAAAGACATAATATCGCACAGGCTTAACGGATTTTCAGAGTCTTTTTTAAGGCTGTCTAAAACATTCTCAAATTTGGCGGAAAAGAGAACGGCGTTGTCTAAAGACGAGGTGGACGAGCTTATAGATGATGTTTTCGCTAAAGTGTGCGGAACGTGCAACTTACAAAGTTTTTGCTGGAAAAATAATTTTTATAACACATATCAAGCGTTTTTCGGTTTTTTGGCCACTTGTGAGAAAAACGGTAAAATAGAGTATTACGATATGCCGGGGGATTTCAGAAAAAGATGCGTAAATGCTGATTTTTTAGCGGAAAACGTAAACAGGCTTTTTGAGGCTTACAAAATAAATTTGACATGGAAAAACAAAATCGCTGAGAGCAGAGAGCTTGTAAGCTGTCAAATAGCGAGTATATCCAAAATCATAAACGGATTCTCCAAAGAGCTTTACTCTGAATTTTCTTTTGACGACGCTTTGTCCAAAAGGGTTACGGAGGAATTGGTTAAAAATGGTATAAAAGTGTATTCAGCGGCGGTCACTGAGAACAAGGACAAAAAAACGGAGGTTATTATAACTCATGATTCTTGTTATGGCAGGCATATATGCTTAAAAGAAATAATACCTATTATTAATGATATTCTCGAGAAAAATATGTATAAAGACGTTTATCATTGCAGTATAGCCATTGAGGACGGGAAAAATATATGTAAACTGAAATTAGCCGAGGAACAAACGTTTACAGTTACAGCGGGGGTTTCCAGAATGACAAAATCGGACAGCAAGGAATCGGGGGATAATCATACTTTTATGAATTTGGGAAACGGTTCTTATCTTCTCGCTCTTTCCGACGGTATGGGCTCTGGGGCGAGGGCGAAAGAGGAAAGCGCCGCTTCTATAGAGCTGTTTGAGAATTTTATGGAGGCGGGTTTTCAAAAAGACGTAGCCGTGGATTTAATAAACTCGGTGCTTGTGCTTAAATCAGAGCCGAAAAGTTTTTCAACCCTTGATATTTGTATAATAAACATGTATACGGGTATTTGTGAGTTCGCTAAAATAGGCGCGTGCGAGTCTTTTGTTGTGTCAAGGGACAAGACGGAGGTTATAAACTCAGCGACTTTGCCTGTGGGAATACTTGACAAGGTGGATATGGAAACAAGCAGTACTGGTCTTGACGACGGGGATTTAATCGTTATGATGACTGACGGGGTAAGGGACTGTTTTATTTCTGAGGAGGAAAGGGGAAGACTTGAAAGTCTTATTCAGAGTGTGAAAAACAAGGACCCTCACACTGTTTCAGAGACTATACTCAATATGGCGCTGGAGCTTTCAGGGGGAATCGCTAAAGACGATATGACGGTTTTATCCGCCAAAATCAGAAAAAAAACGGCGTATAAACGTCAGGAAAAAAAATATAGTTGATAAACCGCATATTTATGTATATTCAACAAACTTAAAAATAAACAAGTTCAGCGGATAAGTATTATTTTTATCCGCTGAACTTGTTTATTTTTATAGTCAAATCACTTGAAAAAGAGCAAAAGAAGGCGAGATAAAAATTATTT
>CANOGI010000035.1 GCA_947565475.1 uncultured Eubacteriaceae bacterium | reverse complement strand
TTATTATATTTGACATAGGAAATTATGGAAAAAAATGCGTTGAGATAGCGTCAAAAATAAGAGAGATTGATAATAACGCTGCGTTAATATTTTTCGCTGGAAACAAATATTACGCATACGACGCTTTTTTGCTTTACGCCGCGGATTATATTTTTAAACCTGTTAAATACGACAGATTTGAGAAAACACTTGACAGAATTTTGAAAAATATTAATGTATCAAAAAAATATATTACAGTAAATAATAATAAGATAAACACAAAGATAAATATATCAACTATTACTTATATTGAGGTTATCGGCAATGTTTCATGTATACATATTTCATCGGGCAATGTGGTTAAAGCGTATATTACTCTTTCGGAATTGGAAAAAACGCTTTCAAATAATCCTTTGTTTTTAAGAACCCATAAAAGCTATATAATTAATATGGAATATGTTAGTTCAATGGAGGGCAACAGCTTTATAATGAAAAACGGCGACGTTATAGCTATAAGAAAGAACAACTGCAAGGAGATTAAAAGAATTTATCAGAGATTCAGTTTAAGGAAACGCTGAGAGTTTTAGGGCTGTATTTATTAAATTTATATTAATTTTATTTTTAGCTTTACAAATTTTGTTTTTGATAGTATATTTATATTGCGTATAAAGTATTATATTTTTAAGGAGATGAAGGCTTTGGGAGATTGTAATTCATGTCCCTCAAGGGAAAGCTGTAAAAAGGACAGTTCGGACTGCGGAGTAAAGATAAATCCTAATAATAAAATAAAAAATGTCATAGGCATTATGAGCGGAAAAGGCGGCGTAGGAAAGTCAACCGTTTCTGTTATGATAGCGAAAATATTGAGAAAAAAAGGATACTCGGTTGGAATTATGGACGCTGACGTTATGGGTCCGAGTATTGGAAGGCTTACGGGTCTTGGTGGAAAGCAGGCTTATGGTACGGAAGAGGGCATTTTACCTATTTTGACAGACGATGGTATTAAAGTTATATCTCTTAATTTTATGATTGAGGATGAAAATCAGCCTGTCGTATGGAGAGGCGCTTTGTTATCGGGGTGTGTTACTCAATTTTGGTCAGATGTTTTATGGGGCGAGCTTGATTATCTTATTATTGACATGCCTCCGGGAACAGGAGATATTACCCTTACTCTTATGCAGTCAGTGCCTCTCACCGGAGTGATTATGGTTTCAATTCCGCAGGATATGGTTTCTATGATTGTATCTAAATCAATTAATATGGCTAAAAAGCTTAATATAAAGGTTTATGGTGTTATTGAGAATATGAGCTACGCCATTTGTCCCCACTGTGATGAGAAAATTAAATTTCACGATGACAGAAATCTTAAAAGTTTTATATCACAGAATGATATTGAGCTTCTTTCGGAGCTTCCAATGAACTCAAATCTCGCGGAAATCGCTGAACAGGGTTATGACAGTATATCAGAGGATATTTACAAGCTTTTTGACAATGTTATAAAGGTTATTGAGAAAGATTAATAAAAAATTTGCATACCTTCCAGGTTTTCTGAATATAATTTACGGAAACAGAAAACTTTTTGGGAGGTATTAATTTATGGAACCTGTAAAAGATACTGTAAAAATAGACCGTTGTATCGGAAAAGAAACATCTCAAATTCTTATAGAGGGGGATATTATTGTACCCGATGTTAAACCTGATATGGAAAATGTTTTACAGAGCGACGAGTCTGTGTTTATAGAAAGTTTTGATATTGTAAACGGAAGAATAAGTTTTAAAGGGAAGCTTAATATTGAGCTTATTTATGTTTCAAAAAGTGGGGAAAAGCCTGTTCACAGCATTGATTTCTCTACGCCGATAAATGATTTTATAACTATTGATGGAATCGAGAAAGATATGCTTTGCAACGTAAATTGTGAGATAGAGAATATCGATTATAAACTTATTAATGACAGGAAAGTTAGTTTTAGAGCGGTTTTAAATGTTTTGGGAAACGTGTTTTCCTCTGAGGAGGAAAATATTGTTATTGATGTTGAGGGCATACCTGAGAACCAAATGATTAAAAACAATTTTAAAATTAACGAAATTGTTATTAAAAAAGCCGATAGGTTTATAATAAGGGAAGAAATACATATTCCATCAGGAAAACCAGACATAAGCGAGATTGTGCAATGCGCCGCGAATATATCAAACAAGGACGTAAAGGCCGCCGATGGCAAAATAGCGATTAGCGGTGAGCTTATGATTTCAGCTTCGTATAAAAGCGATATGAGCGACAGCGTTATAGAGTTTATTGAGAATGAGATACCTTTTAACGGAATGGTTGAGGCGTCTAATGTTAAAGAGGGAATGTTCGCTGACGCCGTGGTTTATGTTCAGGATAAATATATAAAAATATGTCCTGACAGCGACGGTGAGGACAGAATTATTGAGATTGAGATTAGTGTGGGCGTTTTTGTGGACGTGTGTCATGAAAAAGAACTTCAAGTTCTTGAGGACGCTTATTGTACAGATAAAAATTTAACCGCTTCTGAGAAGATAATTGAGTATCCGTCGTTTCTTTGCAGAAACAAAAGCCAGTTTCCCATAAAGGAGGTTATTTCATTAAGCGATGATTTTCCTGAAATATTACAGGTGTTTAAAATTTCGGGCAAGCAGCATCTTGATGAGCAGAAAATTCTTGACGATAAAATTGTTGTTGAGGGAATTATCGCTGTGGACATTTTATACATAGCGTCAGACGACGAGACGCCTATTCATTGTTATAACACTATTATTCCTTACAGACAAACTATTGAGACAAAGGGAACAAGGGAAAATAAACCTTTTGACTGTGATATTAAAGTAAACCTTGACAGAATAAGTTTAAGTATGCTCTCAAACAGGGAAATTGAGGTTAAGTGTATGCTTAATTTTTATGTGTGCATTAATGAAAAGAAAACAATAAATCTTATTGAGGATATTTGTTTTACTGATTTTGATAAGAACTTTTTTGACAGATTTCCAAGTATGACGGTTTATGTGGTTAAGCCGGGAGATACTTTATGGAAAATAGCCAAAAGATTTAATACCACTATAGAGGATATTGTTATGATAAATGAAATAGAGGATCCGGATAAAATTTATCCAGGAGAAAGGTTTCTAATTTTAAAAAGGATTCCTTTAGCTCAGTAGGATACAATGTCTAATTCGCGAAGAAGGAGTAAATTTTTTGTATAATAAAAATTTTCTCCTTTTTTTATTTCGAGATAAATTTACTTAAATATAATATTTAGGAAATTCTTTTATGGTTTTGTGTCAAAAATTTTTTAATCGCTATAATCTTAAAATATATATTTTTTTTCTAAAATTATGTATTTTTAAGTTGTATTTTTAAAAGAACCTATGATATAATAAATACAATAGTTTTTGCGTTTTTATTAATGTGAAAAGTAAACAGGATATTTTTGAGAGGTATATTATGTCCGGATTATTTATAACTATGGAAGGAACAGACGGTTCGGGAAAAACAACTCAATCAGAGCTTTTAAGAGATTATTTAGAGGAGAAAGGTTTTTCCGTATTATGCACAAGGGAACCGGGGGGAAACCAAATAAGTGAAAAAATAAGAGATATCATTATTGATACGGAGAATAAAAAGATGAATCCGAGAACGGAGGCTCTTTTATATGCCGCTGCGAGGGCACAGCTTGTCTCAGAGATGATTATTCCAACTCTTAAAAAAGGCGATATTGTTATTTGTGACAGGTTTGTGGATTCAAGCGTAGCTTATCAGGGAGAGGGAAGAAAACTTGGCGGCGAAGTTATTTCGGAACTTAATTTATTCGCTACCGACGGGCTTGAGCCTGATGTTACTTTCTTTCTTAAAATTGACCCGGAAATGGGCATTGAAAGAAAAAAAAGGCAGGAAAGCCTTGACAGAATAGAATCTGAGAAAATTTATTTCCATAAAAAGGTTTTTTACGGATATATTTCTCTCGCTGAAAAATTTTCAGAACGTATAAAAATAATTGACGCTTCTGCCGATATAAATACTATACACCAAAATATTACGGCGTATATCGAGGAGTTGCTTTTGCGAAGAAGTTTTTAAGTGATAAGGAGAGGTGTGAGGTAAATGGATTTAAAAATCACGGATACAAGAATTGAGAGTTTACCGGGGATTACGGAGACAAAAGAAACGACAAATCAACAGGACTTTAGTTTTACGTTAAATAAAGTTTCTGATGAGAATTTAATGCGGAAGCTTCACCAGATGATGGACGATATTTCCGTACAGGGTAAAAAGCTCGCTGATCATATGGATATTAGAGATATGAAGAAGTACAGGAGTATGATCACCGAGTTTATTAACGAGGTTGTTACAAATTCTCATGAGTTCTCAAGGGAAAATTTCCTTGACAGAAGAGGAAGACATAGGGTTTACGGTATTGTTAAACTTGTTAATAAAAATGTAGACGACCTCGCTCAGGAGCTTTTGAAAAAGGAGAAAGACCATATAGCTATTCTTGATAAGACAAATGAGATTCAAGGTTTGTTATTGGATATTATCGTATGAGAGGATAAATGTTAATTTTTAGTTTTTATAAAAAGCGGCTGGTTTTATTTTTGTTTAAGGATTTTTAAAATAAATACATTCGGAGGTACTACGGGTGAATATTTCAGATAAGGTTCAGGATAAGTTAAAGAAATTATCAAAACAGGCGAAAGATACATTTGATTACGCTAAAATGGAAATAAAAATTAAGGCGTATGGAAGGGAATGTAAAAAGAGATATACCAGAATGGGTATGCTTGTTTATGACTCACGCAAAAAGGGAAGTTCTGTCAACGGAGAGGAAATCGAGCATATATGTAAGGAAATCGATAAGTATAAGTATAGAATAAAAGCTATTCAAAAGCAAATAGAAGAGATTAAATTAAGCGAGGAAAAAGAGGAGAGCGATAGAAATTATACAGAGGATTTAGCCGTAGATACTTCTTTGCCTAAAAAGGAAAATGGGATAAAATTACTTAAATTTTGTCCGAAATGTAATACAGGGAATGAGCCGGATACGGAAGAATGTGTTAAATGCGGTTATAGATTTCAAAAATAAAGAAAAAAAGAGAAATTTTAAGATAATAAAAGAAAGTAACGGATAAAAGAGTTTTTTTGCTTGTCGATTAGCACTCACAAGACTTGATGGCTAACAAGATAAGAGGTATAATATGTACAATTAAGGAAAATAAAATGTAATTATAAAATATGTCCGAAAAGTGTGTTATAGTGAATATCAGCGATTTTGGTATAAATTTAAAAAAATACCAACTAAATTTAGAATGAAAGTTTTGACCCAACAGGGTTATTCGCTTTAAATTTAAAGTGTTTTTGTTATACAAAAATATGAATAGTTTCTGACTTATCATTTTTGTAGTTTTAAGCTGTTCAGTAAATAATATTGCTGTCACTTATGGTAGGCAATAAAATAAGGAAAGATTATTTTATTGCTTAGGGTTAAAAATTTTGTTAATTGCCATAATTTATTATGAGCGGTGATTAAATGTTTAGGTCTGTATCTATTGTGACTTTAACGAATAGTAGCTTATCGTCTTGTATATTCAAGTTTATTTTCGGATACTATACGGTTATGTGTTTATAGCTTATTTAATAGGGGTGATTATTATGTTATGTGAGAAATGTAAAAAAAACGCCGCCACAATTTTTTATCAGCAAATTATTAACGGCGAGAAGAGAGAATATCATATTTGTGAGGAATGTGCCGTTAAGATGCAGAATGGCGTTTCTTTCGATACAATTTTTAAAGGATTTTTAGATAGTTTTATAGGAATGGGTTCTACGGGATATACAACACAGAGTTCTTTTTCATGTCCCACTTGTAAATTATCCTTTGAGGCGTTTAAGCAAACAGGAAAAGTCGGCTGTGCCGATTGTTACAACGCTTTTAAAGAACAGCTGGTTCCTGTTCTTAAAAATATTCAGGGGAGTATACGGCATTCAGGAAAGTTGCCTAAGAAAGCGGGCGCGGAGCTTTACGCTAAAAGAGAGCTGGAAAATCTTAAAAATCAGCTTAAAAAAGCCGTTGAGAAAGAAGAGTATGAGGAAGCGGCGAAGCTTAGGGATAGGATAAGAAATTTGGAAGGGGGCGGAAACAATGAATAAATGGTACGATTCTTCCGAAACAGATGAGAATATTGTTATATCATCAAGGATTCGTTTGGCGAGAAACATAAAAAAATATCCATTTTCTCAGAAACTGTCAGAGGAACAGGCGCTTAAACTTATTGATGAGGTCAAGGGCTCTATAAAAAACGCTAATACTTATTTTGGAGATAGTTTTGATTTTATAAATATTAATGAGAAGTCAAACGCTGAAAAATATTCCCTTCTTGAAAATCATTCTATAAGCCAGGATCTTATGGAGAAGGACAAACCGGCGGGTGTCCTCATTAAAGACGACGAGACTATATCAATAATGATTAATGAGGAAGACCATATTCGTATACAAACTGTTTTTCCGGGGTATAATATTGAAAAGGCTTGGGATATAGCTGATAAAATAGATAATCTTATCGAGGAGAATATTGATTATGCCTTTGACGAGAATTACGGATATTTAACATCCTGTATTACCAATGTGGGAACGGGAATGAGAGCTTCTTTTATGATTCATATTCCTCTTATTGAAATGTTTGGCCAGGTTGAGAATTTAAGCCAGGCTATAAGTAAATTCGGCATGACGTTAAGGGGGATTTATGGGGAGGGCTCGGAACCCCTTGGGGGGATTTATCAAATTTCAAATCAGGTGACTCTCGGAAAGAGCGAGAAAGAAATTATAGAGGCTCTTAAAAATGTTACAAACCAGATTATTGAGCAGGAAAAAGAGCTTGGAAACAATCTTTTAAAAGAACGAAAAACAGAACTTGAGGACAGGGTTTTTCGCTCCTATGGTATTTTATCGAACTGCAGAAAGATAAGTTCCAAAGAGGCGATGAAACTGCTCTCGGATTTAAGATTTGGCGTTATAACAGGAATGCTGAACCTTAAAAACAAAGATATTAATATTTACAGTATAATGATGAATATTCAGCCAGGCAACTTAATTAAATATATGAATAAATCGGGTAATCCTGATGAGAGGGATATTCAGAGGGCGTCATATATAAGAGAAAAACTTGGGAACGCTTAACAATACAAAAAAATTATGTAATTAATAAAAGGGAGGTTACATAAATGCAGATTAAATTTACGAAAAAAGCGCAGCAGGCTATTGAGGAATCTCGTAAATCCGCCGCTGAGCTTGGACAGGGATATGTAGGCTCTGAGCATTTGCTTATAGGTCTTTTACGCGCAGACAACTCGGTCGCTTACAAAGCTCTTGAGCAGCAGAATGTGGATGAGAACGATGTTATTGAGAAAATAGGTGAGCTTATCGGAATCGATTCAAACGTTATTGACGCTCCCGCTGATTTTACCCCAAGAACGAAACGTATTTTAGAAAAAAGTCTTCAGGAAGCTCTTAACATGGGTACGACATATATAGGAACGGAGCATCTGCTGCTCTCTCTTATTAAAGAGGAGGACTGTGTAGCTACGAAAATACTCGCTCTTTTGAATGTAAACGGCAACAGACTTTA
Source organism: uncultured Eubacteriaceae bacterium (assembly GCA_947565475.1). Taxonomy (GTDB): domain Bacteria; phylum Bacillota; class Clostridia; order Lachnospirales; family CAG-274; genus MGBC114079. Next base: position 5,293 of record CANOGI010000035.1, on the reverse strand, counting down.
TGAGGATATTTTATCCATGTTAGGCGAGGGGGAGAACAACGGCGGGGATATTCCAATTAACTCAAACTCATCTAAAAACAGGAAGAACTCAAAAACAACCACTCTTGACAAGTTTAGCCGTGATTTTACCGCTATGGCGGAGGAAAATAAATTTGACCCAACTGTCGGAAGGGATAAGGAAATTGAGAGAGTTATCCAAATTTTAAGCAGAAGAACGAAGAACAATCCTTGTCTTGTAGGAGACCCTGGTGTGGGTAAAACAGCTATTGCGGAGGGACTTGCCCAGAAAATAGTGTCGGGCGACGTACCGGAGATTCTTAAAGAAAAAAGAGTTGTTTCACTTGATTTATCTTCTATGGTAGCTGGAAGCAAGTATAGAGGTGAGTTTGAGGAGCGTATTAAAAAAGTTATTGAGGAAGTTGAGAAGGCTCATAATGTGATTTTGTTTATTGATGAGCTTCATACAATTATCGGCGCTGGAGGCGCTGAGGGTGCTATTGACGCCTCGAATATCTTAAAACCATCTTTAGCCCGTGGAGAAATTCAGGTTATAGGCGCCACGACTTTAAACGAGTATAGGAAGTATATTGAGAAAGACGCTGCCCTTGAGAGAAGATTTCAGCCCGTTAAGGTTCTTGAGCCGTCAGAAGACGACGCTATTGAGATGCTTAGAGGATTAAGGGATAAATATGAGGCGCATCACAACGTCAAAATTAAGGACAGCGCAATAATCGCTGCCGTTAAATTATCAAACAGATATATTTCAGATAGGTATTTGCCTGATAAAGCTATTGACGTTCTTGATGAGGCCGCTTCTAAGGTAAGGCTTAAAACTTTTACCGCGCCTCCGGATATTAAGGAGATGGAAGACGAAATCAACGTTCTTGAGAAAGAGAAGGAAGCCGCTATCAAAACAGAGGAATTTGAGAGAGCGGGCAGTGTTAAAAAGAAACAGGACGAGATAAAAGAAAGACTCAAAATAGCTAAAGCCGGCTGGAAAGCGAAAAACAGCGAGGTTACGCAAGTTGTTGAGGAAGAGGATATAGCTGATACGGTTTCTAATTGGACAGGGATACCTGTGAGACGGCTACAGGAGGAAGAGGGACAGCGACTTAAAAATATGGAAAATATTTTGCATGAGAGGGTTATCGGGCAGGACGAGGCCGTTAAGGCGCTCTCAAAAGCGATAAGGAGAGGTCGTGTCGGACTTAAAGACCCGAAAAGACCTATAGGCTCTTTTCTGTTTTTAGGCCCTACGGGGGTTGGAAAAACAGAGCTCTCAAAGGCGCTCTCAAACGTTCTTTTCGGCGAGGACGACGCTGTTATTCGTGTTGATATGAGCGAGTATATGGAAAAACACAGTGTTTCTAAAATTATCGGATCTCCTCCGGGATATGTCGGTTATGACGAGGGCGGGCAGTTATGTGAGAAAATAAGGAGAAAACCTTACTGCGTTATTCTTTTTGACGAGATCGAAAAAGCTCACCCAGATGTATTTAACATTCTTCTTCAAGTACTTGACGACGGGCATATTACGGATGCTCAGGGCAGAAGAGTGGATTTTAAAAACACCGTTATAATAATGACCTCAAACGCGGGGGCGAGAAGTATCACTTCTCCAAAGAAACTTGGGTTCAGTCAATCTGACGATTCCGGTATACAGGATTATGAGGATATAAAAAAAGGCGTTATGGAAGAGGTAAAACGTATTTTCAGACCTGAGTTTTTAAATCGTATTGACGATATTATTGTCTTCCATCCTCTTGATAAGGAAAATGTTAAGAAAATCGCTAAACTAATGTTTAATGAGCTTAAAACAAGGGTTAAATCAAATATGAGTATTGATATGAGTATTACGGATCAGGCTCTTGAGAAGCTTACTGAAACCGGATTTGACCCAACTTATGGGGCAAGACCTTTAAGACGGGCTATTCAAAGCCAAATTGAGGATTTATTTGCCGAGAATATTCTTGACGGGAAATTCAAAGAGGGCGGGGAAGTTATTGTCTGTGTTAAAGACGGGAAAATTATGATAAAAGAAAAAAGTGATTCATAAAATTTTTAGTGAGAAATAATAAAATAAATTTCTGATAACTTATGGAAACACCGCATAATTCAAAGTAAAAATAATTTTAGCGAGAGTGCGCGAATTATCAGTACTTTTGCTGCGCAGAAGTCGGCTAAAAGCCGTCCGCATATCTTTGAGGCACTTGTTGAGCGTAAATGTGGGATTTTTAATCCCACTTAAACGAAAACGTTTTTCCGTTAGGAGCGTATTTTTTCGTAAAATTATTTTTATTTCCTCTTTGTGCGGTGTTTTATTATGTTTTATTAAATATATCACGTTTGATTTTTATTTTTTCTCTATAAAGTATTAATTTGTGACATAAGGAGTATCAGAAAACTTTGCCGTAAAGTCTTCTGATACTCTTTATTATTTTGTGTCGGATAATATATGAAAATCGGGAAAAGGTGCCGAGGACGCTTATAAATGCCGGTTAGGAGTATCGTAAGTTATGCTGTTTTGAATGTGTTAGTTTGTATTATAGTGATTTTTTTAGGGTTTTTATTTCCTTATTCAATGTTAGTTCGGTAGAAATCTATAGTTAATGAAACCTTTTTCTATATTCTATAGCAAAAAGGTTCCAAACCTCCAAAAATGCTCTTTAAGAATAAAAATCTTGAGGCTCTGCCTCATTCGCACCAACTTAAAAGATTAAAACCGTTGGACGCTGTCCCACACCCGGAGGGCCTTTTTAAAGGCTTGACCTAAACTTTATAATGCAAAGCTTTCGATTTGCTGAATCTCGAAAAACGAAGTTTTACTGTTATTTTTCATTGAACTCACGTTAAAATATTTAATAAAGTAGTGTAAATAGGCGTGTTTTATAATTTTATAAAATGGCTCTGTTTACGGTTAACAGAGGTGTGGAAATGTATGACTTGCACCGTTGTTTTCAAAAATTTAAAAGAAATTGTTTTCTTTTTTTGTAATATATGATAAAATATTATAAATAATATTTTTGCGAGGTGAGTGTTTTTGTATAAAAGGGTTCTTTTGAAGCTTAGCGGAGAGGCTCTTGCCAATGAGGGTAAAGAGACTTTTGACAATAGTATTATTGATGAAATAGTTAAACAGATAAAATCGATTACTCAAGAGGGAGTTCAAGTATCTTTAGTTATCGGCGGAGGAAATTTTTGGAGAGGAAGAAGCGCGAATCCCGCTATGGACAGGTGCAGGGCGGACCAGATGGGTATGCTCGCCACGGTTATGAACGCTATTTACGTCGCTGATTTTTTAAAACAAAACGGTCTTATGTCAGCCGTTATGACGCCTTTTGCGGTGGGGTCTATGACGGAAGTGTTTTCTAAGGATTTGGCTCTTAAATATCTTTCTGAGGATAAAATCATTATTTTCGCCGGCGGAATAGGACATCCGTTTTTCTCTACGGATACAGTGACGGCTTTACGGGCTTCGGAGCTTCAAGCTGACGCTATTTTATACGCTAAGAGTATCGACGGGGTTTATAATGACGATCCAGCCAAAAATCCGAACGCTGTTAAATATGAAACTATTAGATGTAAAGAGATTATTGAGAAAAATCTTAAGGTTATTGATATAGCGGCGGCTAATCTTTGTTATGAGCAGGCTATTCCAGTGGTTATTTTTGGGCTTTCGGAGGAAAATGGTATAGTTAAGGCCGCTATGGGCGAGAAAATAGGTACTCTTGTTACGGTGGATTAAAATATTATTAATAATTTTTTCGCAGTGTGTATGAAAATTAGAATACATGAAAAAAATATAAAAATAAATTTGGAGATTGTTTGTTTTTTTACAATTTTCTTAATTAAAAGGGCGTTTAGTTTTTTGCGAAAAGCTGTTTACGCGATTTTAAATTATGTTACATATTTTTTAGGTGCGCTTTAAATATAAAAAATTATTTGTTTATTATAGAATTTAGTTCCTTTATAAAGGGAATAATTTTATAGATAAATTTAACTTTATTTAACTGACAGGGGAGGTTCCTTGGTGGTGCTTACTCTTGTGTATTCAGGGGAGTGCAAGCTTATTCTGAACACACAGGCGAATACTTTCGCTATTGGTTATGAGAATTTTTGTTTTACAAAAATTCAAGTAGTCTTGACTAATTTAGCTATGAGCTGAGTAAATTTTACATTTATATTTTTAGGAGGTTTATTTTATTATGTCTAAACATACAACCGCTTATGAGGAGAAAATGAGCAAATCAGTTAAAAATCTTGAATCTGAACTCAATACTATAAGAGCTGGCCGAGCTAATCCACACGTTTTGGATAAGATAATGGTGGATTATTACGGAGCTCCTACTCCTTTGAATCAAGTTGGCAATATAAGTATACCAGAGGCGAGACTTATTCAAATTCAGCCATGGGATATTTCTATTATGAAAGAAATTGAAAAAGCTATTAACGCCTCTGATTTAGGGATTAATCCTACAAACGACGGTAAAGTTATTCGTCTTGTTTTTCCTGAGCTTACTGAGGAAAGAAGAAAAGCTCTTACAAAAGATGTTAAGAAAAAGGGCGAGGATACTAAAGTAGCTATAAGAAATATAAGAAGAGATGGTATTGACGCTTTTAAAAAGCTTGAGAAAGCAAACGAGATTACAGAGGATGAGCTTAAATCTCTTGAAGATGAGATTCAGAAAATCACGGATAAAAATGTCGCTGACATAGATAAGCTTGTAGAAGCTAAAAATAAAGACATTATGGCTATTTAATAATTTGGAAAGTGTTTTTATGAGTTCCGGGCGGGGATTTCGGACGTTTATAGAAACGTTGATGTTTTGGCTATGGCAAAAACGTAATATTTAAGAGGAATTAGTTATAATAAAAATATTATTTCTATAATTCTGTCTTTTATTTATATTGATAAGTTCCTCAATATATTGACATATATATTTTAGAATATATCTTTTATCTTTAGGAATAAAGCTGAGCGATAGGGGGGAGGACTTACCGTTGAAAAAAGTGCTTATAACCATTATGTCTATTATAATAAGTTCTTCCGTATATGGGGAGGAACTTGTTTTAGACGGTCTGCCAGTGGAAATGGAAGCTGTGATAATTGACGGTAACGCCTATTTCCCCGCGAGGGAAGCTTATGAGTCTATTGGCTGTGACGTTGAATGGGACAATAAAACAAAAACGATGCTAATAACTGAAGACAATCATAAAAAATCAATAAAATTGAAAGATGGAAAGGTATATGAAATTGACGATAAGGGAAATGAGTATGTTAATGATCGTATAC
>CANOGI010000034.1 GCA_947565475.1 uncultured Eubacteriaceae bacterium | reverse complement strand
ATATGAGACCAAAAGGCTTTATAAAGAGGCAATTCATTCTTTTTCTTTTGAAAATTATAATAGAGACAGGTTTATGGAGATTAGAACAAAAGCTCTTGATAGGCTCATTGATGAAAATACGGCGGTTTATCATTTTCAGCCTATTATCAACGTTAAAAATTGCACTATATATGGATATGAGGCTCTATTAAGAACGGATGACGATGTGTTTTCTACTCCTGTGGATATTATTGAGCTTGCTCTTTCAGAGGGAAAGGCGTATCTTCTTGAAGAGATGAATGTTTTAAACTGTATGGAAATTATAAAAAAGAATCCATTAGTTTTTGATAATAAAAGGTTATTTATAAATTCTATAGCTACTAATTCTCTTACGGAAGAAGACTTGAATAACATAAGAAATAAATATAACGATGTAAAACATCTTATTGTGTATGAATTGTCCACTCTTTTCGCGGACAATTTAACTGTAATAAATAAAAGTGAGGTATTTAACGGTTTAAGAGTTAAATTCGCTATTGATAAATTCGGGGGAAAGTATACGGATGATTTTTCTCTTTTAAGCGGAAAGCCTGAATTTGTGAAAATTGATAAAAGCCTTATTCTTGATATTCACTTAAAGAAAGAGAAACAATCTCATGTAATGAAAATTGTTAATTACGCCAAAGAAAACAATATAAATGTTATCGCTGTGGGAGTTGAAACTTATGACGAGCTTTTAACTATTTTAAAACTTGGAATTGAGTTTGTTCAGGGATATTATATTTCTATGCCCAAGAGCACTTTTATTACGGAAATAAGAGAAAGCCTTAAAAAGGAAATTATGGAAATTGTGGAAAATAAAATTTTATAAAATACTTTGATTGGAGAGTGACCAATGAGAAAATTAAGTTTTTTTATAATTGGTTTTATTGGTGTTTTTTGTTTTTACAATACGGTGTTTTGCACTCCGAAAGAGGATATTATAAAAGTCGGATTGACTTCAAAATTTCACGATATTTCTAAAGTAAGTATTTCAAATTCATCGTTATATTTTGGCATTATTAAAAATGATTTATTTTATGGTTCTGAAAGTATATCGGGAAGTGATTTTTCGATTGTTTCCGGAATGAATTATTATATTTCATCAAATGATATTTACAAGTCTTTTAAAGAGGCGAAACTAAACTCATCCGAAAACGGAATACCAGTTTTAATTGATAAAGATTGCTGGAAAGTATATTTTGGGGGGTATTCTTCGGAAAAGGACGCCTCTTTTGATAAAAATAAGTTTAAAAAAAATTGTGAAGTTGTTAAGAGCAATGAGAATATTATTGTTTTATCTGACGGAGACACCCCAAAAGTGATTTTAGACAGCTCTGCTTATTTAGCATGCGTTAAGGACGGAGGCGAAGGAGTTGTTAATATTGATGGGGAAGAATACAGGGGCGGTCTTGAGTTTATAAAAAACGGAGATGTATTCAACGTTATTAATACGTTATCTCTTGATGAATATTTATATGGTGTTGTTCCCTGTGAAATGTCAAACGAATGGCATAAAGAGGCTCTAAAGGCACAGTCTGTAGTTGCCAGATGTTTTGCTCTAAGCACGGGAAGCGGTAAACACTCAAATGATTATTATGATGTATGCGATTCTTCACATTGTCAGGTTTACGGAGGATTTTCAGCTGAAAAAGAAGAGACTAACTTAGCTGTTGATGAGACAAGCAAAATCGCCGCATATCATAATGGGGAGATTATTGAGGGAAATTACTTTTCCTCAAGCGGTGGAAGCACAGCTAACGCTAAAGATGTATGGGGAACAGAGGTTCCTTATTTAAAAGCTGTTTTAGATTCTGACGAAACGGAGTTTAAAATTTGGACAAGGGTCTTTTCTTTTTCTGAGATGACGGAAATTTCTTCCGCCAACGGTGAAAATATAGGAAATGTCGTTAAAGTATATATTGCTTCAAAGGACGAGTTCGGACGGGTAAACTCTCTTGTTATAGAAGGCGATAAAGGCAACATAACTCTTGATGGTGAGAAAATAAGAACATTTTTTTCAAAGTCTAAGGATGGTATACTTTTAAGTCGTAATTTTTCTATGGACAGCGCTTTTCAGTTTTCAGGGGAAAAGATGATTTCTCAGAATATTAAGACTTATGTTTTAGGAAAAAATGGTGAGAGGCAGACGGAGTTTGTAAACATTAAAACATTAAGTAAAGATGAAAGTAATCTTGATTTCTTAAATCTTGACAAGGTTACTGTAATTGGCTCTGGACAAACAAAAATATATGATAAAACGGAACGGAATATTATACCTGAGAAAGATAAAAATAAAATGGAAGCCGTATCGGGCGATATTGTGTTTTATGGAAAAGGTATGGGGCATGGTGTTGGTATGAGTCAAATGGGGGCTAAGGCTCTCGCCGAAAGCGGAAAGAGCTATATTGATATATTAAATCATTATTATACAGGAATAGAAATTAAGAAATTTAATGATTGAGTATAATTATACGCGTAAATTTTAGACATTTTTTATGACAAAATAAGTATTTTCGTAAGGAAAGGTTTATTATGGATAAGAAAGATTTTTATTTTGATTTGCCAGATGAATATATCGCTCAAACTCCTCTTAGGGACAGAGCGGCCGCTAAACTTTTAGTTCTTAATAAAAAAACGGGCGAAATTGAGCATAAAATTTTTAAAGATATTTTAGAATATATAAGTCCTTTGGACTGCCTTGTTATTAATGACACAAAGGTACTTCCCGCGAGACTTATCGGAGAAAGAGAAACAGGAGCGAAAGTTGAGATTTTACTACTTAAAAGAATTGACAGAGATTTTTGGGAAACACTGGTTAAGCCTGGAAGAAAGGCTAAAATTGGCGATAGGGTTATTTTTGGGGGAGGGCTTCTTACAGCTGAAATTGCGGATATTGTGGCGGAGGGCAATAGAATTGTTAAGTTTGAGTATGATGGTGTTTTTGAGGAAATTCTTGATAAGCTTGGACAAATGCCATTGCCTCCTTATATTACCCAAAAACTTGAGGATAAAAATATGTATCAGACAGTTTACGCTAAAAATGACGGTTCGGCCGCGGCTCCTACGGCGGGTCTTCATTTTACGTCGGAACTTTTAGAGGCTATAAAAGAAAAGGGAGCGAAAATCGCCACAGTTACTTTACACGTTGGTCTTGGAACTTTTAGACCTGTAAAAGCCAATAATATTCTTGACCACAAGATGCATTCGGAGTTTTATTATATTGAGAAAAAACAGGCTGATATTATTAATGAAACAAAACAAAACGGGGGAAAAATAATTTCCGTAGGAACAACCAGTACGAGAACTCTTGAGTCTGTGGCGGATGAAAATGGATTTATTAAAGACGGCAGCGGTTGGACGGATATTTTTATTTATCCGGGTTATAAATTTAAAATAGTTGATTCTCTTATAACAAATTTTCATTTGCCGGAATCTACACTTATTATGCTTGTTTCAGCTTTAGCGGGAAGAGAAAATGTGCTGAACGCTTATAAAACCGCGGTTTATGAGAAATATAGATTTTTTAGTTTTGGCGACGCTATGTTTATAACAGATTAGTTATAGTGGGACAACAAAGAATGAATTGAGAGATTTTGATAAAATATAATATAGTAAAGAATTTTTTGCTGTTTAGCTTTAAAAATTTTGTGGATTATTTACAGATATAAATTATATTGTAATTGGTGCTATAATTTATTAAAATTAAAAATTTTTGTTGATTATTTTGATTCATAATTTATGGATTGTCATTTGTTTTTACTGGTTTTTTGGAGGATTTTAAATGAGAGATGATATATTACTTCGGGTTGAAAAACCCGCGAGATACATTGGCAATGAGATTAATATGATTAAAAAAAATCCTGAAGAGGTGGATATAAGGTTTGCTTTTTGTTTTCCTGATGTTTATGAGGTTGGAATGAGCCATGTAGGGTTACAAATTTTGTATTATTTTTTTAACAGGCGCAGCGATATGTATTGTGAGAGATGTTTTGCCCCGTGGTATGATATGGAAGAGATTATGAGGAATGAGAATATCCATTTATTTGCTCTTGAAACAGGCGACCCTCTCAATAAGTTTGATTTTTTAGGATTTACTCTGCAATATGAAATGAGTTTTACCAATGTTATAAATATGATTGATTTAGCGGGTATTCCTATTTGGGCAAAAGACAGAAAAGAGGAGCATCCTATTATTATTGCCGGCGGTCCATGTGCCTATAACCCTGAGCCTTTGGCGGAAATTATAGATTTATTTTATATTGGCGAGGGCGAGGTAAGCTATGATGAACTAATGGATTTATATAAAGAGAATAAGAAAAATGGTGGAACGAAAAAAGAGTTTCTTGAAAAGGCGTTAAAAGTAGATGGAATTTATGTTCCTTGTTTTTATGATGTAACCTATAAAGAAAACGGGGAAATTGAGACTTTTACACCCAATCATAAAGACGCTCCTAAAAAAGTAAGGAAAGTTATTGTAAATGACCTTGATAAGGCTTTTTATCCCGAGAAACAGCTTGTTCCTCTTATTGAGGTTGTTCATGACAGAGTTACAATGGAAGTTTTCAGAGGTTGTATAAGGGGATGTCGGTTTTGTCAGGCGGGATATGTATACCGTCCCGTAAGAGAAAGAAGCGCTGAGAATCTTCTTGATAAAGCCGATAACCTTGTTAAATACTCAGGACATGAGGAAATTTCTCTTACAAGTCTTAGCACAGGCGACTATAGAGATTTTAAAAAACTGGCAGGCGGGCTTGTCGATAAATTCTCAGGGGAAAATATAAATATTTCTCTGCCTTCATTAAGAATTGATGCTTTTTCTCTTGAACTTATGAAAAAAGTTCAAGAGGTAAGAAGATCAAGCCTTACTTTCGCTCCGGAAGCGGGAACACAACGTCTTAGAGACGTTATAAACAAAGGTATTACCGAAGAGGAAATATTAAATGGCTGTGGGCTCGCTTTTGAGGGCGGATGGAATAGAGTTAAACTATACTTTATGGTTGGTCTCCCTACGGAAACGGACGACGATCTTATCGGAATCGCTAAATTGTCTTCAGCTATTGTTGATAAATATTATGAGATGCCGAAAGAAAAAAGAACCAGAGGTGTTTCAGTCGTTGTAAGCTCGTCATGCTTTGTCCCTAAACCTTTTACACCTTTTCAGTGGGCTCCGCAGGCTACTTTTAAAGAATTTATGGCTAAACAGAAGCTTGTTAAAACAAGTATGGAAAGAAAACAAATTAAATTCAATTATCATGAGGTTCAACTAAGTTCTATGGAGGGAGTTTTAGCGAGAGGGGACAGGCGTATCGGAAAGGCTATTGTGCGGGCGTGGGAAAAAGGCGCCAAATTTGACGGCTGGAATGATTTATTTAAATATGACATATGGACAGAAGCATTTAAGGAAATTGGTCTTGATATGGCTTTTTATGCCAACAGACAGAGAGAGTATGATGAAATTCTTCCATGGGATTTTATTTCAATAGGTGTGTCGAAAGAGTTTTTGATAAATGAAATGGAAAAAGCCCTTGAGGGAAAAATTACTTTAAACTGCCGTTCACAGTGCGCTATGTGTGGGGCGAAAAGTTTTGGCGGAGGCGTGTGCTATGAAGTATAGAATTAAGTTTTCTAAAGTTGGCAAAATTCGTTTTATAGGGCATCTTGATTTGTTAAAAGTTTTTCAAAGAGCGATAAAGAGGGGAAAAATTCCAATTTCATATTCAAAGGGGTTTAACCCCCATCAGCTTATGGGTTTTGCTATTCCTCTTCCTTTAGGCATGGCAAGCGTCGGAGAGTATCTTGATGTCGAAACGAGTGAGGAAATACCGCCTGAAGAAATAATGAGCGCTCTTAATAATGTTATGCCTGAGGGAATTCAAATTCTTGACGTAAGAAAGTTTACGAAAAGTGACAGAAGCTGTGCCGCTGTTCTTGAGGCGGCTTTATATGAAATTTTACTTGATGATAAGATTATTGATTTTTCTGAGATTATTAAAAATATGTTTTTACAGAATAGTTTTGAGATTGAGAAAATAAGCAAACGAAAGACTAAAATTGAGGACATTAAACCGGATATATTTTCTCTTGAGGAGATTTCAAACGATAAGTTCACGTTTTTTAGAACTATTATTTCAGCGGGAAGCCAAAGAAATCTTAAACCGGAACTTCTTGTTAAATATATTTATAAATATATGGGCAGAGAATATGAGCCTTTAAAAGTCAAGTACAAAAGAATTGAGCTTTTCAAAAATAATAACGGTGAATTTTTGCCGTTGTAATATTTTTTTGGAGGTGTTTTTTTGAGAAAAGTTCTTGTTGACTGTTTATCTGAGTTTTTTCGTACCGCCGTTATGGAAAACGGAGAGCTTATTGAGATTATTATTGAGGAAAAAAACAAAAAATTTACAGTTGGAAGTATTTATATAGGGGTTGTGAAAAAAATTTTACCGAGTCAGTTTGCCTTTATTGATATTGGGGGTTCTGACAGTACATTTTTACATATTACAGATAAGAAAGAAAGGAATATTTTTGATGATGATAAGTTAAAAATAAAATGCGGCCAGGAAATAATTGTACAGGTTGTTAAAGAGGGTACTGAAGAAAAACGTCCTGTTGTCAGCAGTATGATTACTTTTTCTGGAAAATATATTGTTCTTCTTTTTAATGATAAAGGTGTGAATATATCAAAAAAGATTGATAATGAGGAAGAAAGAAACAAGCTTTTATCTCTGGGAAACAAAATTGTTTCGTTAAGTTCAGAAGAATTTGGCGTTATTATGCGAACCAATTGTGTTGATACAGATGAAGATATTATTTATGATGAGGCTCAAAAGCTTATTGAGAGATATAAAAGTGTTGTTGAGGCGGGAACTTATATTAAAGCACCCTCTGAAATTTACAAAGCGGAAAATGAGACTGAAAAGGTTATACGGGATTTATTAAAGGACGATACAGACGAAATTATTATAAATGATATTTTTGAGTATAATAGTTTTATTTCTAAATATTCAGGAAAAGGAAAAGTTATTTTTTATGATGGAGCTGTGCCGATTTTTGATAATTTTTTTGCCCAAAAACAGATTGAGAAAGCTCTTCATAATAAAATATGGCTTAAATGCGGAGGTTTTATTGTAATAGACTACGCAGAGGCGTGTACTGTTATTGATGTAAATACAGGCAAATATTCCGGCGGAAATCATAGAAACACTGTTTTTAAAACAAACGCCGAGGCGGCTAAGGAAATCGCTAAACAGTTACGGCTCAAAAATTTATCAGGTATAATCATTATTGATTTTATAGATATGACGCATTCCGAGGACGTAGAAAAAATAACGGAAATTCTTAAAAATGAGGTAAAGAAAGACAGGGTTGGCGTTACGGTTGTGGGGATGACAGAGCTTGGACTTATGCAGCTTACGAGAAAAAAAGTAAGGCAGCCACTTTCAAAAACGCTTACTTGTAAATGTCCTGCCTGTGGTGGGAATGGTTTTATTTTTAGCGAGTATTTTATCGCCGATAAAATAAAAAATGAAATATCGTCAATTTTCGCCTTAACTATTTATAAAAGGGTTATTCTTGAGTCAAGCAAAAAGATAGTAGACATCTTTAAAGGAAAAAATGACGAGTATAAAATAATTGAGGAGAAATTTGGAGGTAAAATTGAATTTAATGTTATTTTAACTAAAAATTTTAATTATTATAAATTAGAAAAATATAAAGAATAGAAGACTATTTTTACGTATATATTGTTATGGCGTTGTTTTGTAATATTAAAAACATAAAATCTTAAATATTATAATTGGTATAAGGTTTTATAAAAGAAAGGTGAATTAAATTTATGAAAAAATATAGGATTCTTTCTAAAATTTTTATATTTGTTTTATGTGTGTCAGTTGTTTTTGGAGTAACGTTATGTTCCGCCAATAACAATAAAGACGATGCTGATTCTGAGGATAAATTGGAAAATGGTTATATAGACGACGTTGATATTTATAACGGGGAACAACCGAAAATTAAAGAAAAATTTAGAGGGATTTGGGTTTCGTCGGTATATAATATTGATTATCCAAGCGTTGATTGTGTAGGAACAAACTCTGAAAAGCTCAAAAAATCAGCTTTAGAAATACTTGATGATTGTGATAAAATGGGTTTTAACGCTGTAATCTTACAGGTAAGGCCTACAGCGGATGCTCTTTATAACTCAAGTGTATTTCCGTGGAGTAAGTGGCTTTCAGGTAAAGAGGGGGTTGCGCCTGATAATAATTTCGATCCTCTTGAGTTTTGGGTTTCAGAGGCTCATAAAAGAGGTATGGAGCTTCACGCGTGGATAAACCCTTTTCGGGTGACAGGGGCTGTTAAAAAAGGCACTGACGTTTTATCAGAAGTCGCCGAAAACAATGTCTTAAAAAGTTATCCTGATTATGTCGTTAAATACGCTAATTCAAAAAATGATGAGAGCTATTATCTTAATCCGTCTTTGCCTGAAGTAAGACAGCTTATTACGGAAGGCGCTGTTGAGATTGTGGAAAATTATGATGTTGATGGAATACATATTGACGATTATTTTTATCCGGGTACGGATTTTGATGACGATGCTGATTTTATAAAATACGGTTCGGAATTTTCCTCAAAAGATGATTGGCGGAGAAATAATATAGATTCTTTGATTAAGGAGATGAGCGCTAAAATACATGAGGCTGACAATACTGTTCAGTTTGGTGTAAGTCCTTCAGGAATATGGGCGAATAAGTCGTCAAATCCATTAGGAAGCGATACAACGGGAAGCGAGTCATACAGCCGTGTTTACGCTGACACAAGGAAATGGGCTTCTGAGGGCTGGATTGATTATATCGCTCCTCAAATATATTGGAGCGTAGGGCAGAAGGGTTCAGACTATAAAATTTTATCTGACTGGTGGTGTGATGTTGTTAAAGACAGTACGACAAAACTTTATATAGGTATGGCCGATTATAAAACGGTTGGGGTTAATTCCTCAAATCCTTTTTATAATGGGAATGAGATACAGAAACAGATGGAAATGAACGCCGCTAATGATATTATAAAAGGTGAGATACATTTTGCATATAACAGTCTAAAAAAGACCCCTGAACTGAAAAATAAAATTATCGCTCAATACTCAAAAGAGAAAAATGAAAATAAGAAAGATGATACCGAGGTAGATTTAAGCAAAAACGATATTAAAGTTATTATTGACGGTGATGAGATAACATTTGACCAGAAACCTATTATTGAGAATTCAAGAACTCTTGTTCCTATGAGAGCTATTTTTGAGGCTTTGGGAGCTACAGTTGAGTGGTTCCCAGAGACTGAAAGTATTGTTGCTGTATGCGATGAAACTGAAATAACAATGAAAATTGGGAGTAAACATATTTCTGTAAATGAAAGCGGAAAGAATAATACCATTATTCTTGATGTGGCTCCTAAAATTATTGGAGCGAGAACTCTTGTACCTTTGCGTGCGGTATCAGAGGTATTTGACGCCGAGGTTATATGGGATAATGATTCAAGAACGGTTACTATAACTACAAATCAAGATTAATAAAATTTTCTAAGAAAATTCTATGTAATTTTAATTATGTATTTTGCGAGTTTTTTAATGTCGGAAAAGCCTGTATTGACAGGTATTTCCGACATTTTTTATATGTGAAATGATGTATGTATATTAAGATTTCTCGCATTTTCGCAAAAATTTATTTTATGAAAAATTATCCATTAACTTATCAATATCTTTTTTTTCGGCGAGCCAGTCTTTAAAAGCTGAAGCACTTCCAGACGCTACAGCTTTTTTAAAAGCTTTTTCATAATCTAAGGTTTCAATAAAGCCCGCTATGAATCCAGCGACCATTGAATCTCCCGCTCCGACAGAATTAATCAGCTTTCCTTTTGGAGCGTTAAGACTATAAGACTTTTTATTTTCAGTAACCATAACGGCACCATTTTCAGCTAATGAGACAATAACATTTTTAGCGCCCATTTCTTGAAGTTTTTTGGCGTAAAATATGACCTCGTCTTTATCTGAAATATTTTTTTTAAAAATCTCACCAAGTTCAATATGGTTGGGTTTAATTAAAAAAGGCTGGTATTTAAGTGTTTTTAAAAGAAGTTCCCCAGTAGTGTCAATAATAACGTTAATATTTTTTCCTAAAAGTTTTTTGAGAATACTCTCATAAATATTTTTAGGAAATGTTTTAGGAACAGAACCAGCGAGAACTATATAATCATTATCACGAATTTGCTCTAAAAGGGTGAAAAAATTATCAATATCTGTATTCTCAATAAAAGGACCTTGTCCATTAATGTCAGTTTCTTTCTCCACTGTTCGTATCTTAACATTAATTCTTGAACAGCCTTTATTTGTTTCAATAAAACTATTTTCACAACCTAACTCATTTAACTTTCTTTTAATTTCTAAACCGCAAAAACCTGAAATAAATCCGAGAGCTTTGTTTCTAAATCCAAGATTTTTAAGAACAATGGAAACATTAATTCCCTTTCCTCCAGGATAATATATTTCTTTATCAGCTTTGTTAATTTTATTTTCTTGAAAACCACTAAGATACATAACATAATCAATAGATGGGTTAAGAGTTACTGTATATATCATTTTATCACCTCATATTTATACTTTTGTCTAAAGTAAAAAAATATTTAAACAAAAAAATAAATAATATTCATAAAATTTTTCTGTATATTATTTTATTAAGACTTACAGGATATAGAACACAGTTTGACATATTCTATTCATATTATTTTTTGATAATTTTTTATATTAGTATTCTACTATATTTTTCTTTTTTCATCAATACACTTATTTATAGTCAAACCACTCAAAAAATAAATAAGTTTGGCAGTTTAAAATCCTTTTTGCCGCATTAGTGTCAGTTGGCATAGGCGCCTAACTATGTTCTCTTTCCGCTGTCTTGCAAAAGTAATTTTAATATATCTTCCTTTTGTTTATTTTCAAGTAGTTTGACTATAATGTGAGTTCGATAAAAAATAACAGTAAAACATAGTTTCGCGCAAAAGTTTTGTCAAACTTTTTTCAATAGGTGCCGTAAAGAAGTGCGGGTAGCGTAAGATGACTTTTGGCGGAGCCAAAAGCATTGACTAGTTTGCGGAGTTTGAGGCAGGGCCTAAAAATTTTACAAGGGGGGAGCATTTTTGGAGGTTTGGAAACCGTTTGCTTATTTTTAAGGATTTGACTATAACTATGAATTTTCGTTGAACTCACGTTATTTAATAAAAAGAGGAAATAATAAATTATATAAAAAAAGAATCGTCGTAAAATTTTATTTACGACGACCCTTATTTCTATTTAGCGTAGTCTATAGACCTAGTCTCCCTAATAAGATTAACTTTAATTTGACCTGGATATTCAAGTTCTGACTCAATTTTATTAGCGATATCTCTGGCAAGTAAAGTCATTTCTGAATCATCGACCTCTTCAGGTATTATGATAATTCGCAATTCTCGACCGGCTTGAATTGCAAAAGATTTTTCAACTCCGTTAAATGTATCCGCTATACTTTCCAAAGTCTGAAGACGTTTAATATAAGATTCTAATGTTTCACGTCTCGCTCCTGGTCTCGCAGCGGATATAGCGTCAGCCGCCTGAACCAACACAGCGATAATACTGTTAGGCTCAACATCTCCATGATGAGCTTCAACGGCATTAATAATAGTATCATTTTCACGGTATTTCCTGCATAAAGCGGCTCCAAGACTAACATGAGAACCTTCAACATCATGATTGACAGACTTTCCAATATCGTGCAACAAACCCGCGCGTTTAGCGAGAGTAACGTCCACACCAAGCTCTCCCGCCATAATACCACATAAATGTGATACCTCAATAGAATGCTTTAAAATATTCTGACCATAGCTTGTTCTGAATTTCATTTTTCCAAGTAAACGTATTAACTCAGGATGAAGCCCATGAACACCCGTCTCAAAAGAGGCTGCCTCTCCTTCTTCCTTAATCATGACCTCAACTTCTTTTTTAGCCTTTTCTACCATTTCCTCAATTCTTGCGGGATGAATACGACCATCAATAATGAGTTTTTCAAGGGCAATTCTGGCAATTTCCCGTTTCATAGGATCAAAGCAGGAAAGAATGACAGCTTCAGGGGTATCGTCAATAATGAGTTCAATTCCGGTAAGGGATTCAAGAGTTCTAATGTTTCTTCCCTCTCTTCCGATAATTCTTCCTTTCATTTCATCGTTAGGGAGGGGAACAACTGACACTGTCGTTTCCGTTACATGATCAACAGCGCATCTTTGAATAGCTGAGGCTATAATATCTTTTGCCTTTTTATCGGCTTCTTGTTTCGCCTTGTTTTCAATCTCTTTAACCATAACAGCGGCTTCATGTTTAACCTCTGATTCAATAGTTGACAATAGATACTGTTTCGCTTGTTCGGAAGTAAAACCTGAAATACGCTCAAGTTCAGTTGTTTGCTTTTCTTTGAGCTTGTTTACCTCATCTTTAACATTTTCGATTTCTTCAACCTTGACCTGATATTGTTCTTCCTTTTTCTCAAGTGAATTGCTTTTTTTATCCAAAGACTCCTCTTTTTGAAGCAGCCTTTTTTCAAATCTTTGAAGTTCGGATTTTCGTTCTTTATATTCTCTTTCAGCTTCATTTTTGGCTCTGATATTTTCTTCTTTCGCCTCAAGCAAAATTTCTTTTTTCTTAGCTTCTGCCTCGGTTTTGGCTTTAGAGACAATATTATCCGCTTCCTTTTCGGCGGAGCCTATTTTAGCCTCAGAAATTCTTCTTCTCATAAAATAACCGATAGCGGCGCCTATACATACAGATAAAACGCAAGAAAGAGCTACAATAATTATTTCTGGAGTTTCCAGAACAAAAC
>CANOGI010000033.1 GCA_947565475.1 uncultured Eubacteriaceae bacterium | reverse complement strand
TTCGGCTGTTAACCGAAGGGTCGTAGGTTCGAATCCTACTCGGGGAGTTTTTTACTTTATATAGGGGTGTGGTCAAATGGTATGACAGAGGTCTCCAAAACCTTTAGCGAGGGTTCGATTCCTTCCACCCCTGTTTTTTATTTTTAAGCTATATTTTATATATACGATATATATAAAGCAGAATCATTTTTTGTAATTGATTCTGCTTTTTTATTTTTTCACTTTATACTAATCTTATTTAAAAAAGGGTATGATACATTCAAAAGAGGAGGAAATAAAAAGTTTATTTTATTTGAAATTTTATGGACTACCATACAACCTTTTTTATGTTTACGATGAAAGTTTATTGACTATAAAAATCAAAATGTCTGAGGCCACAAATAGCCCGTAAGGATATGCGGAGAATCAGAACAGTTTGATTTAGCAAGATGGAGTGCTGATTTTTTATTGTGCTATACCTGTAAAATGTTTTCTATATAATTTTATCAAATGTTGAAAAAAGATTAATGTTGGCTATACTTTTTATAGGGAGTTATTATTATTTATATCATTACTATCCGGATTTTTTAAATTTAATGTGTTATTTTCAATAGTTTGCTCTAATGTTATATCATTCTCATTTTCAATTGTTGTATTGTTTTCTGGTGTTGTGCTGTTTTTTGTTGATGTGTCTTCTGTTGATGTACTGGTTTCCGCTAATGTAATATTTTCTGTTGATGTGTTGTTTGTTGATATGTTATTATTTTTTGAGAAAGAATTTTCACCTTTGTTTTTCTCATTAGTTGAGGTTACAGCATCTTTATATTTTCTTCGCCACACTTTTTCGTTAAGCAGTATTTCCTCATTTTTTCTCTGTAAAGACGCTGTTAGCTGCTCAATTTGTTTATTTTTAAATATAAGCTGTTCATTTAGCATATTAATCTTATTGTTGAGCACTTCAATAGTAGTATTAAATTTATCCGACGTATTAATGGAATTTTTATATTCTTTTATAATAGTTGCCTCTTTATTGAATGTTTCTTCCGCATTTTTAACGCTTTCAAATTGCGATATAGGTGGCAGGGCATTTTTTTCACTGTTTTTACTGTTAGTCTCAGTGATAAAGTTATCGTATATATCAGGCAGAATTTTAATATCCCATATGTCATTTTGATTTGTGTATAAACTATTTACATAAAATTTATTTTCGGACATTTCCTCAAATGATAGATAAGATGCCTTTTTTAACGGCCCTGTAATTTTTTTTGAGTATTTATAAGCTTTTGAGAAAGTATTCCCATTGTCTTTTGAAATACAGTAAAACATACCCATGGGCGTTTTCCAAAACGCGTACACGCTATCTTTTATAATAGATATTTCACAGCTTTCAACTTGATTTGTCTCACTTAAAATGATGTAATCATTTATGCCTGACATACCTTTTTTTCTATAAATTATTCTTGTGGAAAAGATATTTTTTACAGCGAAAATAAAGTGAATTCCATTTTCAGCAGGCAAAAAAGATGTTGCCGTAATTCTATATTTTGTGGCGTAAACAGAGGTATATTTTCCTATTCCATCTATATTAAATTCTCTGTAGCCAATATTATTCTCTGAGTTTCCCATATTTTTTTGATAAAATACAACGCCATGACCCGGACTGATAATATATATTTGAAATATAAAATCACTTGTACTCAAAATTGAGTCGATTTTTTCTGGGGCACTCCAATTTTCTTTTCCATCAAAGGTTTGTTTCATAATATCAAAGGAGTTAGGAGAATTTGGCGCTTCAGCCATAGGTATATTATATATAAGGCTCATTTGAGAACCGTTTTCAATACAATAGAACAATATATTTTTAGAGTTTTTGCCGTTATTTTTTAATATAATGTTTTTATTCCATGTATCATTTTTTATTTTAAAATGTATGATATCTCCTGAAAGTGATTGACAAAATAAGTATACCATTCTGTTTTTGCAAAGAGTTACCGTATAATTACCTCTTACATTATTCGCTATAACTTTTTCTGAAGAAATCTTACCGCCGATAATTTCCTTAACAAAAATTGTATTATTTTTAAAATAAAAACATAAAAATTTCTCGGCGTTTACTTTAACAATATATTGATTTTCCACTTTAATGACCTCAATAAAAAAGTATATTTCAATATATTATAAAATCAAATAAATTATAACGTATAATTGACAAAAAGTCTTTGTGAGTCTTTTAATAAATTTTATTTAATCGATAGAGGGGCGCAAGCTCACTTTGAATACAAAGGCGAGTACTTTTGCCGTCGGTCACAAGAATTTTTGTTATATAAAAATTTTCGTAGTATTGACAAATGTTTTAAAGCTATATGAACTCAATACCTAAATCCTTTATTTCTCTTACTATTCGGTAATAGGAGCTTTCACTCATTCCCATAATTTTCACAGCTTCTTTTACGGAGAGCTCTTTTCTCCTCACTTTTACATAAAGCTCAGCAACTTTTGTTATACTGTATTTTCTTCTTCTTCCAAATTTTACGCCTTTGATTTTCGCTATGGCGATTCCCTCAGCCTGACGTTTTTTTATATTGACTCTCTCGTTTTCGGCGACAAAACTTAATATCTGCAAAACCAAATCGCTTATGAAAGAGCCAAACAAATCTTTGTTTTTTGTTGTATTTAGAAGCGGCATATCAATTACTATTATATCTGTTTTTTTTTCTTGAGTTATTAATCTCCATTGCTGAATAATCTCAGTATAATTTCTTCCGAGTCTGTCAATGCTCTTTACTACAATAACGTCTCCGTGTTTGATTTTTTTTATAAGTTTAAGATAATTTTCTCTTTTAAAGTTTTTTCCGCTTTCTTTATCGACGAAAATATTTTTTTCATCTATTTTGTAATCATGCAAGGCAACAATTTGTCTGTCTTCATTTTGCTCTTTTGTGGAAACCCTTGCATATCCGTAAAACATTTTATTTTTCCTCCTAAAAAAGTTTTTAGGGCATGTCTAAAATTTTTTTAAAAGTGTGTCTATCGCTAAACAAGACCGCTATAATTAAAGACGGGAATATTTAACTGAGGAAGTCCTCTGTTTTTTAAGTGAGGGACTTCCTCTTGTATTTAGGGTGAGCGCAAGCCAGGTTGCAAGGGCGAGCGGCAAAACGAAGTTTTGCGACCAGCCTCACTCTGAATACAAAGGCGAATACTTTCGCTGTCGGTTACGAGAACTTTTGTTATACAAAAATTCTCGTAGTCTTGACCGAACGTTATAAATAATTATATCAACAATTTTATAAAATTAAAAGACTTTTTGATGAAAAAACTAATAAAATGAATTAAAAAAATCATATATAAATGAATTAAAACAAAAGATATATACTTTTTTGTTAATAATAAGCAAATAATTACAAAAAATATTTATATATTATATAGTATAAAATCAAAGACTATTCGTATTTTTATTTTACAAAAATACTCTAAACCAACGGCGGATAATTCCGCTTTTGTATTAGGCAGGAATTCGCACTTTATTAACTATAGTCAGGAAACTTAAATTCAAAATTTCTTTGGAATTATTTTGGCCGATAGAGGAAGTCCCCTGCTTTTTAGAGGGGGGACTTCCTCTTGTATTTAGGGTGAGCGCAAGCCAGGTTGTAAGGGCGAGCGGCAAAACGGAGTTTTGCGACCAGCCTCACACTGAATACAAAGGCGAATACTTTCGCCGCCGGATACGAGAATTTTTGACTTTACTGTAATAACAAATTTTATTTGAGATATTAAATGATAAATATTTTTTAATTTTTCATTGTAATAATCTTTATTTTGTATTATAATAATATAAATGAGTATCCAACAGGGTATATCGCTTTAAAAATGAAAGGAGTTATTATTTATGGCATTAGTTACAAGTAAAAAAATGTTTGAGAAGGCTTTTGACGGAAAGTACGCGATTGGCGCTTTCAATATTAATGACATGGAGATTATTCAAGGCGTTACAAGAGCGGCCGCAGCTCTTAACTCAGCTTGTATACTTCAAGTATCAAAAAGCGCTCTTAAATACGCCGGACCTAAATATTTAAAAGGCATGGTTGACGCCGCTATTGACGAGACTGGTATTGATATAGCTCTTCATCTTGACCATGGTCCTGATTTTGAGACTGTTAAAGAAGTTATTGAGGCTGGATTTACATCAGTTATGTTTGATGGTTCTCATTATGAGTATGAGGAAAATGTCGCGAAAACTATTGAGGTTGTTAAATACGCTCATGACAAAGGTGTCGTTGTTGAGGCTGAACTTGGCAAGCTCGCCGGTGTTGAGGACGATGTTAATGTGGACGCGGCCAACGCTACATATACAGACCCGGATCAGGCTGTTGATTTCGTTAAAAGAACAGGCGTTGACTCTCTCGCTATCGCTATAGGTACAAGCCATGGCGCTTATAAATTCAAGGGAGAGCCTAAACTTGATTTTGACAGACTTGAGACTATTACCAAAAAGCTTGAGGCGGAAGGTTTCGCGAAATATCCTATCGTTCTTCACGGCGCTTCATCGGTTGACCCTGAATGTGTTAAGATGTGCAACGATTTCGGCGGAAAAATAAACGGAGCCAAAGGCATACCTAATGATATGCTTAGAAAGGCCGCTTCTATGGCTGTATGTAAAATAAATATGGATACAGATATCAGATTGGCTATGACAGCTGGTATCAGAAAATTTATGGCTGAGAAGCCCGACGCTTTCGACCCAAGAGGCTATTTGGGAGACGCCAGAGTTCTTATTCAGAACCTTGTTGAGAACAAAATTAAAAATGTTTTGGGTTCTGTTGATTCTCTTAAATAATTGTTAATCTAAGGAAACGCTGATTAATTCAAATTTTAAAAATAATTTTGCTGAGGAGCGAAAGCGATTTTTAACCGACATTGTAAATCTGTCTTTTTGCCGGAGTAGAGTATATTTGGGTAAAGTTGTGATTTACATCTGAATACAAGGGTGTTGTTGGTTATGAGCGAAGGGCTTTAGCTATTTATTTACAATTTTAATATAAAAATACTTTATAACGCTGTGCTTTTGTAAAATTATATTTTATTCTAACCGACCAGTGGTTCTCTGTTTAAAAAGCGGTGATACAAGCTTCATACGCACTAACTTAAAACCGTGAGACGCTATCTTACATCCCGCAAGGAGACTTTAGTCCCTTGCCCCATAACGCAAAGCTATCATTTTTCTGAAAAAGCTGTGATGGCAATGTTGCTGTAAATTTTTAAACAGCGAGACGTAGTTTCGCATAAAAATTTTTTGTTTCTTTCTTATAAGAAAGAAGTCGGGTTTAGGCTTGAAAGCCCATGGGTTTTCTTAAGTTAATGCGAATGGGTATAAGTTCGCCGTCTAATACAAAGGCGGAGTTGTCCGCTGTTGGTTTAGAGTATTTTTGTTTCTCAAAAATACGAGTGGTCTTTGACTAAATCAGAATTTCTTTAAAAATAGGTTTACGGGGTTTTTCACGAAAATTTCGTAAGCCTATTTTTTTATAAAACTATTGACTTTTCGCGAAAAATATGTATAATTTTAGTATTATAGCCAAAACGGAAAATAAAAAATGTAAAGGAGCAGAAAAAAATGGCGTATTATTTTGATGAACCATCTCATACTTTCAGCGAATACTTATTGGTGCCGGGATATTCTTCAGCTAAATGCACCCCAGCCAACGCTTCGTTAGCGACACCGGTTGTTAAATTTAAAAAAGGTGAGAAATCTTCTCTTAATATGAATATTCCTCTTGTTTCAGCTATTATGCAGTCTGTTTCTGACGACAAAATGGCGATAGCTCTTGCCAAAGAAGGCGGAATTTCTTTTATTTATGGTTCTCAGACTATTGAGAGCCAAGCGGAAATGGTTAAACGTGTTAAAAACTATAAGGCTGGTTTTGTAGTAAGCGACTCTAACATTAAACCAGACCAGACTTTACAGGATATTTTAGACCTTAAAGAGAAAAACGGACATACTACTGTTGCCGTTACAGAAGACGGAACATATAACGGAAAACTTATAGGTATCGTTACAGGAAGGGATTATCGAATCAGTCGAATGGACCGTTCCACTAAAGTTAAAGATTTTATGACTCCCGTTGAGAACCTGATTTACGCCAAAGAGGGGACAAGCCTTAAAGAAGCCAATAACATTATATGGGACAACAAGCTTAATTCTTTGCCTATACTTGATGATAACGGATGTCTTGTTGCTTTTGTTTTTAGAAAGGATTATGATTCTCACAAAGAGAACCCCATTGAGCTTCTTGACTCTCAAAAGAGGTATATCGTTGGCGCGGGGATTAACACGAGAGATTACGCTGACCGTGTTCCGGCTCTTGTTGAGGCGGGAGCGGACGTTTTATGTATAGATTCATCGGAGGGATTTTCTGAGTGGCAGAAGCTTACTATTGATTTTATACGTGAGAAATACGGCGATACTGTCAAAGTTGGCGCGGGAAATGTTGTTGACAAAGAGGGATTTTTATTCTTAGCTAAGGCTGGGGCTGATTTTGTCAAAATAGGTATCGGCGGAGGCTCTATTTGTATAACAAGGGAACAAAAAGGTATTGGAAGAGGGCAGGCTACGGCTGTTATTGAGGTCGCCGCCGCGAGAGACGAGTATTTTAAGGAAACAGGTATTTATATTCCAATTTGCTCAGACGGGGGTATCGTTCACGATTATCATATTACCCTTGCTTTGGCTATGGGTGCTGATTTTGTTATGCTTGGTAGATATTTTTCAAGATTTGACGAAAGCCCGACAAATAAGGTTTCAGTAAACGGCAATTATATGAAAGAATATTGGGGCGAGGGTTCCGCGAGAGCGAGAAACTGGCAGCGCTACGATATGGGTGGCGCCGGCGGAAAGCTTTCTTTTGAGGAGGGCGTGGATTCTTATGTTCCTTATGCCGGAAGTCTTCATGACAATGTTAACCTTACATTGAGCAAAGTACGTTCAACTATGTGCAACTGCGGAGCTCTTACTATATCTGAACTTCAAGAAAAGGCGAAAATTACTCTTGTCTCATCAACAAGTATAGTTGAGGGTGGCGCGCATGATGTTGTTCTTAAAGATAAAAATATTTCTCCCGTAAAATAAAAGAATGATTATTTTAACGTGAGTCCGATGAAAAATAACGCGAAACGTAGTTTTACTCAGAACTTTTTGTCAAACTTTTTTCAATATGTGCCGCCCGCACTTCTTTGCGGCACATATTGAAAAAAAGAAGCAAAAAACTTTTGCGAAAAACTTCGTTTTTTGAGATTAGGCAAAGCGAAAGTTTTGCGTTATAAAGTTTAGGTTAAGCCTTTGACACGGTTTTAGTCTTTTAAGTTGGTGCGAATGGGGATAGCAGCAAAACGAAGTTTTGCGACCAGCCTCATTCTAAATACAAAGGCGAATACTTTCGCTGTTGGTTACGAGAATTTTTGTTATACAAAAATTTGAGTAGTTTTGACAACGGTTTTCAGATATCTCCTGGTAAAAAACACCTCATAAATTTTTATAAAATTTATGAGGTGTTTTTTATGTGACGATAAGTTATATTTATTTCTTTGACAGCTCAATTAATTTTTCAGGAATTTTTGAAAGAGGAAGTTGTTCGTTTATACAGCCAAGCTCATAAGCGACTTTCGGCATTCCGTATACTACGCATGAGCTTTCATCCTGACCTATATTTATTGAGCCGGCGCTTTTCATTATGCTCAATCCTTTAGCTCCGTCAGCACCCATTCCCGTTAAAATTACTCCGATGGCTTTATCTCCCATAACTTCTGCCACGGAATTGAAAAGAATATCGGCGGAAGGACGCACCCCGTTTACTTTTTTCCCGTCAGCGCATTTAATAATAAGTTCTCCCCCTCGTCTCGCGACGGTCATATGAAAGTCGCCAGGAGCTATATATACAGTTCCTGGATACACAGGCTCATAATTCTCAGCTTCTTTTATAGTAAGGGCGGAATAATTATCAAGTCTTTTAGCGAATTGTTTAGTAAAAGAACTTGTTATATGCTGTACTATTAAAATAGGCGGGAGGTCGGGCGGCAATACTTTTAATATTTGGTCGAGAGCCTCAGTACCTCCTGTGGATGAGGCTATAGCTATTACGATATCATTTTTATAGGTATCGCTTGAGCTGTTATTATGATGGTTATAGAAAAGGCGCGTCGGTCTTCCGCCTGGATGAGGGTTAAATCTTGTCGAGGCGGTATGCGCTGTTAATTTTGGGGCTATGCGATGTTTTCCTGATTTGGCTATAAAAGATTTTACTCGTTCTTTAATAGCTACAAGAAATTCCTCTCCATCAGGGGAATTAAGCGCGTCTGGTTTTATTATATAGTCTTTTACTCCGAAAGTGTAGTAATCATAGGCTTTTTTTGGATTTGAGCCTGTAAGGATTATTAAAAGTGAATATTTATTTAAAATCATACTTATATATTTTGACGGACTTACTCCGCTATCTATATCATAAATTAATATATTTGGTTCCGTAAGGCTGAAATGAGAGGCCGCCTCAACAATATTAAATGCCAGTTTTATACTTCTATCGGCCCCGGACACATCTCTCGCTAACGCGTTTTTAAGAAATTTATCATATGAAGCGATTACAATTCGTGCCAGCATATATGATTTCCTCCTTTTTATTATCTTTGAGGGGTATATTTTTCAAACGACTCAATTATCGCTTTATATATAGCGTCCGCCGCTAAGTTTTTGTATTCATCACTTTTCAGGTTTTCCGCTTCCTCAGGATTAGTTATAAATCCCATTTCGCACAAAGAGGAGGGAACTTCCGTAAGGGTGAGCACGTCATAGTTTGTACTTTTTGTACCCCTATCGGTACTTTTTAAGTTATTTATAAGATTTTTTTGCAGACATTGAGCGAGTTCCTCACAGCTTAATCCTATTGTATCGTCATTTGTGTGGGGATAATACCAAACCTCAGTA
Source organism: uncultured Eubacteriaceae bacterium (assembly GCA_947565475.1). Lineage (GTDB taxonomy): Bacteria > Bacillota > Clostridia > Lachnospirales > CAG-274 > MGBC114079. The sequence continues at coordinate 4,077 of CANOGI010000033.1, read as the reverse complement.
CCATTTGCCTTTTCTCCGGAAAAAGAGTTCGCGTGTATTGAGATAAACATATCTCCTACCTCGTTGGCGAGAGCAGCTCTTTCGGGTCTTGTATAAAAAGTATCGTCAAGGCGAACGGCGTATACTTTTATTTCATCGTTTTTCTCAAGCAAATCCACAACTTTATTAGCTATGGAAAGAGTCAGGTCTTTTTCTATTATATTATTTTTTTGCGAAATGGCGCCAGGGTCGTTTCCTCCATGCCCCGCGTCAATTACCACAATTTTTGTGTATTTTTCCTTAGGAGATATTGGACTTATACATATATAATCAGTATTTTCAACTATATTATATGCTAAAATTTTCTTTTCTTTTATCTTTATTTCCGTAAAATTTGAGTTTTTTATCTCAACAGTTTCTATAAGTTCGTTGTTTATTAGATATTTTCCGTCTTTAAGAATATTCGATAAGTCACAATATGTATTTATTATATATTCTTTATACTGATAATTATCAGTGAGCGCAATATTATTTATGTTAAAGTTTGAGTTTTTCTTTATATACAAATAACCGTCTTTAAAAAACACATTATCGTCAGAAAGTATTTGTGACATATCCGACGCTTGATTATTGCCGGAGTCTGGCTCTTCATTCAAATCATAGTCGGAGGACAACGGCTCCTCATCTAAATCTGTTACGTAGAGATTATCGAACAGGGGCTTATCGTTTATAAAATCGACTATAAATGTTTTTGAATCTTTTGATATATAAGAAACAGGCGAACCGCTTGTTTTTAAATCTAATGTTATTTTTGTGAATTTTTTACCTTTTATTATGGTTTCGTCAAAAGTAACTTTTTTTATGTAAGAATCGTCGAACTCATATTCTTTTTCTTTGGGAGGTATTGTCTTACCTAAAAGATATGAGATTTTCCTGTTTTTTATATCTGTTGTGGCGAAATCACCCAATTTTCCGTCGGCGCTTATTTTGAATATGCCATCGTCGCATTTTGGGGAATCTAAATTTACGGGCGCCCTTTCTGTTACTGTTTCTTCAGATGTCGTTGTTTCCGTAGAGGGTTCTTCTGTCACGGGCAAAACGCTCGGAGGTTCAATAGCTATAATGTCATTATTTAAGTTATCGGCTTTTTCACGTATATTTATTATTCTTTTTTCTGAGTCCCATTCAACGGCAAGACCTAATGATTCGGCTATAAACCTTACAGGAATCATTGTTTTGTTATTTATTATTTTAGCCGGCATTGAAAGTGTGTAAGTATTATTGTTTACAGAGGCTGTTTCGGAATTTATCTTTATTGTTATTGACGTATTTTTGTAAGATATATCAACTTCCTCTGTTTCTTTTTTCCATACGACATTGGCGCCCAAAGGCTCAAAGACCTCTCTCGCCGGAACGAGAGTCGAGCCGTTGAAAATTATTGCCGGCATCGAGAGATTTTCAGCTCGTTTTCCATTTATGTAAAGATATACGTTTTCGGCGTTATAGCGGGATGTTTTGCCGTCATAAGTTATATTTATATCAATCCATGGGGCGCAAAAACAATTTATCGGGTATAGCAGTGCAAAAATTAACGCTATTATTATTTGAAATTTTTTCTTTAACATATTTACTCCTTTTTTAAAGCGACGGATTATGCCGAAAAACTTTAAAATATTTTAAAGCCTATATACGAATATTTTAAACCGTGTTTTCTTATAAATACATTTTAACAATTTTAATTGAAAGTTGCAACTAAAAAGCAAAAAAAATATTAAAATTGACGTTCTACTCGAAAGGAATAAAATATTGCTGTAATTGATTATGGCGTATTTCAATACTTCGGATAATTATTTATAGTCAAACCACTTGAAAAATGAACAAGTGGTTTGACTATATCATCTGACTTGTTGATTTTCAAGTATATTGACTATAAGTTATGACACGAAATGTCAAAATAAAAACCGGAATATTTTTTTTATGTATATCATATATTTATATATAGGGAACTGCTGAGCTTATATTTTATAGTGAACAAACTTTAAAAGAAGCAAGATAATTATTTTATAGTGAACAAACTTTAAAGGAAGCAAAATAATTATTTTACTTGAACGGTCTGCAAATTGCCGCGCAATTCGCTTATCGACCAGCGGAACTTGCGTGCCCGTAAAATATTTTCTTTCACTTTTTAAGTTTGTTCACTATATACAAATATAAAATAAAAATGGGGAAGTGAATTTATACGAGATAATAAATTTCCAGAGAATGAAGGTGTTTTTTTTACAGTGATTTTAAGCGACTGAGGAAATTTCCCGCTTCTTAAATGGGGGGCTTACTCTTGTATTTAGTATGGGCGCAAGTTTACACTGAATAACCTTTACTATAAGAGCAAAATCGCTGTAACTTGGGAAATTTCCCCAAATTATAAAAAATAAAACGCAGTTAAAAATATTTATGGAGGGGTTTTATGATTTATTCCAGAAATTATGCGAGAATGTTTGTTACTTTAAAACAGGAAATTTCAGAGTATTCTTATGATTTTAAAGAGGCTATGGGAAGATGCGTAATTGAGGTTAGATTTGGGAAGGGTCGTTTTTCCACTTATATTCAGGGCTTGAAAAAAGGCGATTACAGTATATTTTTTATAAGCTGTAAAGGTGGAAGAAATATCGGCGTCAATATGGGTAAAATATCCGCCGATTTGGGAGGAAAAGGCGAGCTTAAAACAGAGTTTGACCCGGAAAATATTTTTGGCACAAAGCTTAAAATAGAAGATTTCCATGTAGTGGCTATTATGCCTTTTGAGAGCACTGCCGTTAAGGCTTTATTGACGGGTTATGTAGGCGGTGCCGTGCAATGGAAAGAGGGATTCTCATTTTTTAAGGTGGAGGACGAGAATTCTTCCGAGGTTTTTGAGGGAGAGGACGAGAAAATTATCTCTGAGAGCCAGGAAGAAAAGGAGAGTAATTTTACTGGGGAATCGAAAGACTCTGAAAGTCTGGATAATTTTCAGAAGCCTGAGGAGGAAGATGCCAAGGAAGATACTACATATGGTGATATTTCAGTGGAAAGCGACGAGGATTACGGCGAGGGGATAAGTAATGAGAAAGCGGAAGAAACGGAACCTGAAATAAGAAGCGATGAGAAAAGTGATGTATACGAGGCTGAAAAAGATAATGAGGAGGAGATGAAAACCAACGAGGAAATCTCAAATATTGAAAATTGCGCGTGCGCCTGTGAGGAAATTGAAGAAGAAGAGGAAAGCGGAAACAAGTCTTTTAAAGAGCTAAAAGAAGTCGGGGATAATTTTAATGATATAATTAAGAAATTTAAAAAAGGGATAGAAGAAATTGAAAGACTTAAAGATGAGAAAGATAAGCAAGAATCTAAAAAATCAAAGATTATTAATATGGAAGATGTAAAAGAGAAAAATTTAAAAAGAAATTACGCTCTTGATTATATATTTGAGAATAACGCTAAAATGACGCCGTTTCAAAGTCAGAAAAAAGATATTGTATGGGTTAGGATTGATTTAAGCGAGCTTGTTATGCTGCCGGGTAAAGTATGGCTTTATTTAAACAATCCTTTTGTCAGTTTTTCCGAGAAAAAATATAGACATCTTATACTTGGCAGGTTTTATGAGGGAGGAAAGGAAAAATATATTTTGGGGGTACCAGGCAAGTATTTCTCCGATTACAGGCTTGAGGCGAGTCTTCAAGGGTTTAAACAGTTTAAGTGCTGTGAGAACAAACAGCCGGTTGACGGGGATTACGGATACTGGATTTTAAATATTGCGGGAGGCCTCGATAAAAAATAAAGCTCTTGCGGTATCTTTTATATTGTGGTAATATCTTCACATAAACATCAATTATAGGAACCAATTTACAGCGCTTCTATTTATAAGATTTATTATGGTAATTTCGTAGTTTTGAAAGAAATATATAGTCAGACAATTTATAGCGGGCAATAAAAGAATTAACAAAGATATTTTAACCGACGGAAAAAGTTACCTGATTTTTAAGCGGTGGGGACTTACTCTTGTATTCAAGGGGAGTGCAGGCTCACTCTGAATACAAAGGCGAATACTTTCGCCGTCGGTTA